>JBBRJW010000772.1:0-1916 GCA_038218705.1 Chthonomonadales bacterium
CGTAGAGGGCACGCGTTCCGGAAGCGCTGCAGCGCTGCATGAGCCGGGGGTTTGCAGGGTCGAAGGCATCGTTGAAACGGGTCCAGGCGGAAAAGCCGCCCAGGGCGCGTCGAGCAACATCCTCCACGGTGAGCCCCTCTCGCGGGTGGTGAGCGCACCATCGGTCAGCGGGAAATGGTGCTTCGATCTGGTCCTCCACCCAGTCCAGGTGAAGGATCTGCGATTCCAGCAGGTGATTGCGACCAAATCGCTCGGCATCGGCAAAGTAGCGTCGATTGCGATGGGCGCCCAGCAGCAGCGCAATCTCGATCATATCGCGGGTAGCGCAAACATTCCCCTGGGAAATAGTCCCTTCGTCCGCGACTCGATGCGGGAAGAAGCCAAAATCCGTGCCCAGCTCGCGAGCGTAGAGGTACGACTTCTCGGCCCACTCTGCGACATCCTCTCGCCCGATGAGAAGTGCGATCTTGAGTGCGCCGAGCACAAACCCGGTGTTGCTGTGAAACGATTTGCCGCAGTGCTCGGTCCAGGTTCCATCCGCACGGAATGCCCCGGACCGCTCCTTAATAAAGCGGATCAATCCCCAGGCAAGCTCCCGGGCCTCGGTGCTCCCCGTGATCTCGACGAAGCGGGCGAGCGCGAATACCAGCTGTCCGCCCGGAAAGAGATCAGCCCCGCCGGCGCGCGGCGGGAGCGTGTCGCTCCACGAGGCGTCGGGATAGAAGGCGCTGGGATACCAGAAGGTATCGCCCTCCTTTACGGCGATGCGCCAGAGGGCATGGACCATCCGTTCCGCACGCTGCATGGAATCCTGATCGCCCAGGGCCAGGTACCGCGTGCACCAGGCGAGAAGAGCCCCGCGGTGCGACCAGTCGATTTCAACAAGTGGAAGCGTATGGGTCCAGGGCGAGGCCGGCAGCGCGATGAGGCCGTCCTCGCGCTGGCACGCCGCCAGGGTGGCGGCGAGCAGGTCGTCGCGTTCGTCCGGCGCTTCACCCGTCATAATCCGGGCGAGGGTCATCGATTCAAGGAGGCGGCCTGCAACGTCTGCATAGTCCCAGGGAGAGTGCAGGGCAACGGGAGGATCCAGATGGAGCTCGGCATATGTGTAGGGCTGCCCGCCCCGGGAATAGTCGAGGAGGCCAGAGCACCCACCCAGAGCGAGACGGGCGCGCTCCGCAAGATCGAACGGAGAGGCGTGAATTGCCGCGATCGCTTCCGCGCCGCGCTCCCGCTCGGTGGTGAAATAGTCGGTCATGGACACGCCCCCGGTGGCGGCCGGCTGGTCCGGCCCGATCAGTCTCCCTACATTATAGGGATAACTCGGTCATTGGTCAAGCACGGTCGCGGACGCGAGACGCAGATGCAGTGATCATCTGTACAATTGGCCTCGAGTATGTTAGAATACGGCATCAACTTCCCGTTTCGCCCGCACAATTCCCACGCCAGTATGAGATATTAATGATGAACACGAGACGCCCTGCCGCGCCAGCTTCCGTACGGTTCCGACGGAACCCTCTTGCCCTGCTCCTGCTCGGGCCACTACTGCTAACAGCCTGTCACAGCGCTACAACCAGCCAAGCACCCGTGGGTGGCCCGAACAGGGCAGTCGCTCTGCCCGCCCGCCCGCCCGCTCCTCCGGCCATGGCGGCCGTTCCGACAGAGGGCGTGCGCGGGATCTACCTGACGGGCTGGGCCGCCGGCTCGCACAAGCGCTTCAATGAGCTCGTCGCCATGGTGGATCGCACCGAGATCAATGCCATGGTAATCGATGTCAAGGACGATGGCGAGATTACGTACGAATGCGCTGTTCCTCTGGCCCGCACGGCGCACGCCAACGTGCGGATGATCCGCAACCTGGACGAGCGGCTCGCCACGCTCAACGCGCATCAGATCTACTCCATCGCCCGAATCGC
>JBBRJW010000773.1:0-1915 GCA_038218705.1 Chthonomonadales bacterium
GGGTGGGATCGTCACTAGCGAGAGCCTCCGAGTCGCCGGCAACCGGATGGACGAGGTGATTATCCGGCATATCAAATCCGTCCACAGCCTCATGATCGGCGAGCGAACGGCCGAAGAGATCAAGATGCGGATCGGATCGGCGTTCGTGATGGATCAGGAGCTCTACATGCCCGTCAAGGGACGGGACCTGGTGGCCGGCCTTCCGAAGACTGTCCATATCTCCTCGGAGGAGATCCGAGACGCACTCTCCGAGCCGATAAACGCAATTGTGGAGAAGACGAAGCGCGTTCTTGAGCAGACCCCTCCGGAGCTCGCCTCCGACATAATCGAGCGTGGTATTGTGCTGACCGGTGGCGGCGCGCTCATGCGCGGCCTCGACCGCCTGCTCGAGACCGCAACGGGCATTCCCGTGCACGTGGCCGAAGACCCTCTCTCGTGTGTTGCTGTCGGAACTGGCCGCGCTCTGGAGGAGCTCTCCACCATTCGGGAGAGCGCCATCATCAGCAGCTCCGACCGCTGAGAGCCGCCTGTACCCCATCCTGATCCGCAGGCACATTGTATACGCCCTGTTCCAGATTGATCGTAGGCGCGAGAGGGAGAGATCCATGCGTTTCACCGGCGCAACCTGGTTTGCCGTCGCTCTGCTTCTGCTTCCTCTGCTCTGCGCGGCCTCCCCGGGGCTGCCAGCGGACGTGGCCGAGAGCCACTGGGCGGCGACCGCAGTGCGCCGTGCCACCGGCGCTGGCATCCTCCATCCCGACGCGGACCATCGATTCCACGGCGACCGAACGGCAACGCGCGCAGAGGCGGTGATTGCTCTGGCGGCGCTGGCGCGGCGTCTGGACGCCGGCTCCTGGGTGGTCGCGCCGAGCCTGGCTGCCTCCACGGATGGGCCAGCGGTCGTGGCGGGGAAGCGCTGGTCGACTATGGCTGTTTCACGCTTCACGCTCGCCTCCGTACTGGTTCGCATGGCGGACTACTTTGCCAACGGGCATCCTCGCCCGGCAGCCGGCTCCACGGACCTCGGTAAGTCTGTGGTGGTGCCCGGAGCCCCGAAGATCTCCGCCACCATGAAGGGCCCTGCAGGCGACGCGCTCCGCTATCTGGCTTCGCACAGGCTCATCTGGCCCGGCTCGCCCTTGCTCACTGCAGATGCATCCCCACTTCGCGGAGCGGCGCTCAGCCGAGCCCTCCACGACCTCACTGCAGGGCTCGATAACCGGCTCACCGAGCTCGGCCAGAATCCCGACGGCTCGACGAAAGACTCCTCATTCCATAAACCGAAGCCGCGGTAAGTTTACGCGCTCAGGAGTAGCCGGTAACATGTCGAATGATCTGCCGCTCCGCTGCCTGTGCCGAAAGCACGCAGTCACCCACCTCCGCTGTTCACGATGTAGCGCTCCCATCTGCCCGGACTGCTCGATTGTTGCTCCCGTAGGCATGATTTGCCGCACCTGTATGCGGGGCGCGCGCTCGCCCCTGATGCAGGTGGGTCCCGCTCTGATGGCGCGGGGCGCGGCGATTACCCTGCCGCTCTCAATCTTCGGAGGGTGGGTACTCGCAGATATCAGCCTGCCCGGGCTCTTCGGCCTCTGGTTTCCCTTCCTCTATGGTCTGGGGGTGGGAGAGATCGCGCTGCGGGCGACCGGCCGGAGACGCGGCCCCTCCGTCGAGATTCTCGCCGGCATCTCTGCCCTTGTGGGAGTGGTTTGTGGGCTCGCGATCCACATGCGATTCAATGATGGCGATGCTCTCGCCGAGTTGCTGCGCCAGCCTCTCACGTACGTCGGTCTTGTCATCGCGGCCGCGAGCGCGGTCGGGCGTACACGCTCCGTTTGAAGTGCCCTCTCGTTCCCTCCCCACAACTACTTGGCAATATGGTATAATAGCCTTATAGAGAGATCGTTATGGGCAT
>JBBRJW010000774.1:0-1913 GCA_038218705.1 Chthonomonadales bacterium
GTGGGCCTTCGAGCACCCAGCGAGGGATCCATCGAGCTGGATGGGGTCTCCATAAATCGATGGTCTGTCGGTAAGCGGCTCGACGCCGGAATCGGGTACTTGCCGGCCGACCGACAGCGAGAGGCGATGATCCTGACATTCTCGATCGCCGAGAACTACCTGCTAGGGCATCAGAACGACCTGGCCATGGGCGGGGGAGCGGTGTTGAATGGCGCGGGGCTGCGGGAGCGCGCCACGGCAATGCTGGCGGCGGCGGACGTGCGAATGGGCCGACCCGACCCGCAGGCGCTCGCCTCCTCCCTCTCAGGAGGCAACCAGCAGAAGGTCGCCTTCGCGAGGGCCACTGCCGGGCAGCCCAGGCTGTTGATCGCATGCCAGCCGACGCGCGGTCTCGATTATGGAGCGACGACCTCAATTCATGAGCGGCTGCGGTCGACGCCCGATATGAGCGTGCTCCTCTTCTCCCTCGACCTCGACGAGATCCTCGCGGTTTCGGACAGAATCGCCGTGCTGTACAACGGGAGGCTCGCAGGCTTGCTCTCCCGGTCCGAAGCGACCGCTGAGCGGATCGGCGAGCTGATGACTGGCGGGGCGCAGGCGGGGAGCGCGCTATGATCCTGATGCGCCTGCTCCGCTCGCCGGTCGCGCGCCCACTGATCTCCATTGGGGCAGGGCTGCTCGTGGCCGCCATCCTGATGGCGCTGAGTGGCTATGCGCCCGGGCCCGCGCTCTCTGCTCTCGGAAGCGGAGCGACTGGCCTGGCTGCGGGACCGACGGCCGGTTCATCGGATTTGCCGCTGGGTGCATGGCATGTGAGCCTCTTTCAGCTATCGCAAAGCCTCGCCCGCTGTATCCCGCTCCTACTCTGTGGGCTCTCCGTGGCCATCGGTCTTCGGGCGGGCCTCTTCAACATTGGCGCACAGGGGCAGATGATCTTTGGCGCTCTCGCCAGCGCCGTGGTCGGCCTTCGCGTCGTTGGCCCCGGGACACCGCCGGCAGTCGCAGTTCCGCTTTGCTTGCTCTCCGCAGCGCTGGCGGGTGGCGCATGGGCCGCGCTACCGGGCGCTCTGCGGGCCCTGCGCGGAGCACATGAGGTGATTACGACCATCGTGCTTAATCTCGTGGCCGCCAATATCGCGGACTACCTGGTGGGTCACCACCTTCAGGATCCGGGCAGCCAGGCGATGCAGACTGCCGAGATTCCGACCTCCTCGTGGCTCGCGCCACTGGCGGCGCACTCCAACCTCACCTGGGGGCTATTCGTGGCGCTCCTGGCAGCGGCAGGAGTGAGCTTCCTGATCGATCGGACCGCGGTGGGCTTCGAGATCCGCGCCGTGGGGCAGGGCCCTGACGCGGCTGCAGCGGCCGGCATCCCGGTCGCTGCGATCCGGATCGCGGCCATGGCGCTGTCGGGAGCTCTGGCGGGCATCGCGGGTGGGATCGAGGTTCTGGGAGCGCAGCACCGGTACGTAGATGGGATTGCGGGCACTTCCGGCTTCGACGGTATCGCCGTAGCGCTGCTGGCCGGGCTGGGGGGACCCGCCATCGCGGCGAGCGCTCTCTTCTTTGGAGCGCTCGCTTCCGGTTCCAGCTTCATGGAGACGATGACGAGCGTTCCCGCGCCGATCTCGACGATCGTGGAGGGCGTGGTCATCGCATTCGCGGGCTTAAGGTTTCGGCAGGCGGCGTCCGCGCCGCCGGTAGAGGAGGCGAGCCGCTAATGGGTCAGGGATCGAGCGTCTGGGTGATCGCACTGCTGCTCGCCACACTCTACAGCGCCACTCCGCTTATCTTTGCGGCGATGGGAGGCGTCCTCTCGGAGCGCGCAGGGGTCGTGAATATCGCGCTGGAGGGGATCATTCTGGCGGGGGCATTCGCCGGAATCTGGGCAGGTCAGCACTCGGCCTGGATGG
>JBBRJW010000775.1:0-1909 GCA_038218705.1 Chthonomonadales bacterium
TGCTTTGGTGTCGACCTGAACCATCGCTTTACACCAGCGGCTCTGCTCGCGAAGAAGTGGCAGAACGAAGGCCGCCTCGGAACGCTGCTCTTCGTGAATATGGCGATGTGGATCAGCAATCCCGCGGAGAGCTCGCCCTACTTCCAGCTCAAGGCCCTGCATCCCCACACCGTCGATATCATGCGCTACTTCTGCGGAGACGTTGAAGCCGTACAGTGCTTCGCCCTGAAAGCCCCGGGGCGCTCCATCTGGTCGACGGCCCAATTCAATATGCGGTTCAAGAACGGCGTGGTCGGGTCGCTCACGGGAAGCTACGATATTCAGCGAGGGCATCCCATGGAGCGGTGCGAGGTCGCCGGAACGGAAGGGCGGTTTGTAATAGATGACATGTATCGGGAGGTAACACTCTACCCGGCGGGCGAAATGGAGAAGCGCGTCTATACCAACCCGGTTTTCGGCGGAATGCAGTCGTTTCAGGATACTTTCCGGAACCGAATCGGGCGTTTCCTGGAGCAGCTCACCGAAGGCGCTGCGCCGGACGAGATTGACGGTACCGGTGCGGCCGGGCTGGCAGCGCAGAAGGTCCTCGCCGCAGCCATCGAGTCGCTCGAAACCGAGACGGTCGTCTATGTTCGGTAGTGGGCTCCGACGCCGACGAGTGCCCGGGCAGATGCGCGTGCTCCCTCACGCAGGGCTGCCGCTGGTCGTCCTGCTGCTTGCGGCCGCGTCTGGTCGGCTCCCGCTCGCGGCCCAGGAGGCTGGCGGATGGTCCCCCGATCAACTCGGCTCCGTGACGCGGCGACTCGCCAGCGGGATCACGCTCACCCAGGAGATCTCCGCGGAGCCCCTGGTAGTCTCGGTTCTGCGCATTGACCCCACGGTTCCCGGCGTACGCCTGCGGCTCGGAATGGCGCAGGGGCGTATCTCGTTCGAGCCCCCGCATGCCGGCCTTGAAACGGTCCCGGCGCAGGCTGCCCGAGAGGGCGCGGTTGCGGCCGTAAATGGCGATTACTTTCCGTATCAGGGCCGGCCCGTCGGGCTCTCCATCCGGGATGGTGAGCTCCTGACGGAGCCGCTCGCCTATCGCGCGGTCTTCGGGCTGGGTCCAGCTGGCCCCGCCATTGGCGTGCTCACCCACAACGGCTCGTTCACGCTCGGAAGCGAGGGTCCGGTACCGATAGACGGCATAAACCGGATGCCGCGGTCGGGCGAGACGACGCTAATCACCCCATCCAGCCTTCTGACCGGCGCCGTAAGCGCGCCAACGCTCCTGCTCACCCTCGTGAGCCCGGACCTGCCCCTCCGGCTCTCCCACGATATAGGGCTCTCTGTTCAGAGCGTTCGCACGCTGGCCGCGGGCGAGCACGTGCCCTCTTGCCCTCCGGCCGGGCTCCTTCTCACCGCGCAGGGGGGCGCTGCCGCTATCCTGGGGGCAGCTCAGCCCGGCCAGCCGGCGGCCGTAAGGCTCGATCTTCTCGTTAACGGCCCTGCGCCCTCCCGCGGTCGCTATCCCTCGCGCGCCGGCGGAATCCTGCGCGGTTACGTTCCGGTATGGGCCTCCGTCCAGCAGGCTATCGGCGGCGGCCCCGTCCTGCTCCGCGATGGCGCAGTGGTTGTGGATGGCGAGCAGGAGGACCTGCCTCTCGGTACCTTTGTTCGCTCACGCCACCCGCGTACCGCAATCGGCGTAACCCGAACCGGCATGATCCTGCTCGTGACCGTAGATAGGCGACTCGGCTTGAGCCGGGGTGCGACGCTCCCTGAGCTCGCGCAGATCATGCTTCGGCTCGGGGCGACCAGTGCGATGAACCTGGACGGCGGAGGCTCTACTACCCTTGCGGCCTTCGGCGGCATCGTGAATAGTCCCTCCGACGGGTTCGCGCGGCCGGTGGCGAATACCCTGCTCGTC
>JBBRJW010000776.1:0-1908 GCA_038218705.1 Chthonomonadales bacterium
CATTCAACAGATAGGCCGCAAGCAGCGTATCGAACTCGAAAGCGGGGGAGTGGAGTCCGTGCCGGGCGAAGAGGATCACGGCGAACTTGGAGTTATGCGCGACCCTGGCGAGCTCGCGGGCCTCGGCCAGCGGCCGCAGCATCTCAGGGGTCGCGGCGAAGCTTGCTTCGTTCGCCGGGCTCTCTGCCCCGCCAAACAGGCCGCCCATGTCGTCCCTGTGTTCGAGCTCCGCACGAACGGGAACGTAGTAGCCGACTTCGGCGGAAGGGGCGAAAGCGATCCCGCGCCACTCGGCTGTCATCGGCAGCGAACCAATCGTCTCGAGATGGATCGCTGCGCGCCCCGCGCGCAGGGTAGAGGCTATCGCCTGGTCAAGCTCCTCGCGAGATCGGATCCATACCATCTGCGCCACGAAGGCTTCTGTAGGCGCGCCGGGGTCACGGGCAGCGCCCGTCGGGTCGGCCTCGCTCCGTGGTATCCGCGCAGCGAGCGACTTGAACTCGAGGTCTCGAAAGAGCTCGCGCAGGCGGTTCCAGTCCTCGTCAGTGGGAGCATAAGGGCGAATAACGAGGTCAAAAGGCGCATCACAGACGATGGTCGCGAGGCGTTTGGAGAAGCGTGCCTGCTCCTCCCGGCCCGTGAGAGCGATCTGCGCTTTCGGAGGGGTCACGTCGGCTACCCGGCTAAGCAGGTTCTCCAGGGTGTCCCACTTCTGAAGCAGAGCCGTGGCGGTCTTATCCCCGATGCCGGGGACGCCCGGGATGTTGTCGGACGTATCTCCCACGAGCGCCTTCCAATCGGGGATGCGCTCCGGTTCGATTCCATAGCGCTCACGCACGGCATCGCGGTCGTACACCTTGACATCGCTGACGCCGCGCTGTGTCATCTGGACGGTCACTCCATCACAGACGAGCTGAAGCTGGTCCGAATCGCCTGTCAGGATGGTGACGGAGTAGCCCTCCTTGACCCCGCGAACGGCGAGCGTTCCGATCAGATCGTCAGCCTCATATCCGCCCATCTCGGCAGACTGAATTCCAAACGCCTCCACGATGTCGCGCGCGCCCGGCATCTGCGCAACGAGCTGTGGGTCCACAGTTGGCCGATGCGCCTTGTACTCCTCGAACTCCTTGCTCCGATGCGTCTGTTCTGGCGCATCCCAGCAGACCACCATCGCGTCCGGCTTCTCGTTATTCAGAATAGCGAAGAGCATGTTGGTAAAGCCGAAGAGCGCTCCCGTGGGGCGGTTGTCGGTGGTGGAGAGATACCGGCCTGCAAAGAACGCGCGGAAGAGCAGGCTATAGGCGTCGACGAGGACAAGCTTGCGGGCTGCGAAGGCGGAATTGGACTGGTCGGTCATGCGGGATGCGCTCCTTTGGAGAACACGTTCACCGAGGCATGCACAGTATACTCTCTGGCTCTCAGCCGGCACAACTTGCCATCCGGGATCGCGCGATGGAGGAATAGAGAGGGGGCCCGTTCAATAGAGCCCCGACGCGTTACCGATTTCTCTGCACGGAGTTGACCGGCAACGAGGTCTGCTGGGAGGGCCGGGTTGAATTTCGACAACTGTCTCGATATGCTGATCCGGGAGGGGGGAGCGGTGATCCGCCATCGGGCGGCCCGCGAGATCACCGGCTTCCTGCAGGGCACCATGCTAGAGTGCTTCTCTGCAGACTTGCTCAGTGATCCACTCGTTGCGGAGTACCTTGTGCGTCTTGAGGAGCTCAGCAGACACCCGATTACACCCGCTCGTCTGCATGGAGCGGGCGCCGACACGCTGGAAACGGTGCTTGGCAAGCTCGTCTTCTTCGGCTGTCGGGCCGGGATGGAGCCGCTGGACATCGCAACGGAGCCGTTTCGACACTGGCTCCTCGAGCGCGCCACCCTCCATAGCCCCGATCCCCACGC
>JBBRJW010000777.1:0-1902 GCA_038218705.1 Chthonomonadales bacterium
CAATATCTACGAGCCTGGCGGGATTTGCGATTCGCCAGGCGAATTCCCTGATCTGGGCGGGCGCCGTCGTGGGCCCGTATGCCGGCGAGAGCACTCTTCTGAATCGACGACGCTTCTCCGTATCAAAAGGTATCGCTCCGAGTCGAGATTCTTTCGGGACACCGGACACCCGCCAAATGTGGAGGCGCGCCCGGCAAATCGCGCCTGCTGGCGGCACCTCGTCAGCGCCGCGCCTGACAGCCGGTCGTGCCTCACTCAGCAGAACGGCCGCCGATCCCGTAAGGGACCGACGGCCGTCTCGAACTCTCAGCTTTCGCACACAATTGCGCTGCTGGCAGCGGGTCAGCGCGAAGAGCGAGCCCCCCGCGGGTCCAGCTTCGCGATGCGCTGCTGCGTCCGCTTGATGCGCTCCGAAGTCAGCGGATGGTCGCTCAGGAAGCTGGGCCCCGACCCGCCTCCGGAAGCCTGCTGCAGAATCTGGAAGAGGTCGAGCATGCCGTGCGGATCGAAGCCCGCATCGTACATGTTCTGGAGCCCCCCGGCATCGGCCTGGTCCTCTTCGCTCCTTGAGTACTTGAGGCTCAGGAGCTGATCGCCAAGCCCCGCGGCCTGCTGCCAGCCTCGTCCGGCGCGAGTGAGGCCGAGCAGGATCGCGAGCCCCGCCTCTCGCTTCTGCTGGCTCGCCGCAGCGTGGGCCCAGTGCTGCAGGCGAACGTGGGTCATCTCATGCCCGGTTACGGCCGCCAGCTCATCCTGAGTGGTGTTTCGATCGAGAAGGCCGGTGTACATGAACATGTTGCCGCCCGGTAGCGCGAAGGCGTTGATATCAGAACTCTGGATGACTCTGAAACTGTAATCCCACTTATTGCGGTCGCTTGAGGGCAGGGCATTCACCAGGCGAGCACCGATGCGCGCGAAGTTCTGTGCGCGGGAATCCTTCACCTCGCGGTACTTTGCGAGGATCTGCTGCGCCGCCTGCGCGCCGACCTTCTTCTGATCGGCCACGCTCGGAGTGAACATGTCGGCCGAAGCCTCGGCCTCGAGCAGGGGCATCGCAGCCAGCGCAAGGCCGCCAGCCAGCGCTCCGCGCAGAAGCGCGCGGCGCGTGAGGCCGTCGGCGGAAGCAATTTCGAGCCCGTGCGGCAACTGAATCTGTGTCATCTCGATCCCTCTGCGCCTGCGCTGCACCTCGTGCGAGGCCGCTTCGCGCGGCGCCAATTGTTCTGACGAGCCCGATCGGGCGAGCTCCTGACTAGTAGACGCGAACACCGGTGAAAGGGTTCCGGAGGTAAAATGCTTCCATGTCCAATCACGATGATGAACCTGCCCGTGAGCGCCAACGGCGATCAGGCGTCGAAGATACACGCGATGCCTGGCGAGTTTCGATGCACGGCGGGCACAGCGGCGAGTTCTGCGATCACGCCCGTGGGACCCTGCGCGAGATGGTGGAGGCTGCCATCGATGCGGGGCTGCCGGCTTTCGGGGTCTCCGAGCACGCGCCGCGAGGCCTGGAGCGCTACCTCTATGCCGAGGAGCGCGCTCTGGGATGGGACGCCTCGAAGGTTGAGGAGGACTTCGCACGATACGCGGCGTCACTGCCGGCGGTCGCAGAGGAGTTTGCGGACCGAATTACGATCTTGCGGGGTTTCGAAGCGGAGGTGGTGCCGCCGCTCGAGTATGCCGACCGGGTGAGCCAGTATCGCAGATGGCGCACGCCTGCGGGCAGTCCGGTGTTTCAGTACGTCGTTGGCAGCGTCCACTATGTCGACGATCACCAGATAGACGGTCCGCTGGAGGGCTACCTGGAGGCGCTCCAGCGGTTTGGCGGCTTACGCAATCTCGCGGTGCGCTACTACCACGTCGTTGCGGAGATGATAACGACCATCCATCCGGAGGTCGTCG
>JBBRJW010000778.1:0-1900 GCA_038218705.1 Chthonomonadales bacterium
AGGGCTAAAGGTCTGAATGATCACTTCGCCCGGATGAACCCCCCGCCCGGCGCGACCTGCGACCTGCGTGAGCAGCTGAAAGGTGCGCTCGGCCGCACGAAAGTCCGGCATATTGATGGAAGTATCGGCGCTCACTACACCGACGAGCGTCACGTTCGGGAAATCCAGCCCCTTTGCAACCATCTGCGTTCCGATGAGGATATCGGCTCCGCCCGCCCGGAAATCGCGCACAATACGAGCGTGGTCGCCTTTACGCGCGGTCGTGTCGCGGTCCATTCGCGCCACGCGCGCCTGAGGAAAGAGGCGGAGAACCTCCTCCTCTACCTTCTCCGTACCGATTCCGAAAGCCTTTACACGATCGCTCTTGCAGTCCGGGCACCCTTTTGGGATGACGGTCTGGTAGTCGCAGTGGTGGCACTTGAGTACGCTTTGCCAGGAATGGTACGCGAGCGAGACCGCACAATTCGGGCACTTCGCCACCCAGCCACAATCGCGGCAGAGCACGAACTGGGCATATCCTCGCCTATTCAGGAACAGAATGGTCTGCTGGCCGGCCGCGAGACGGGCGGCCATCGCTTCCTCCAGTCGGAGCGAAAAGAGCGCGCGGCGCTGTTTGAACTCCTCCCGAAGGTCTACGACCTCGATTGTTGGAAGGGGACGGTTGTCGATTCGATGAGGCATCTCGAGCCGGATCGTGGGCTCCCGTCCAATCGCTTCACCGCCGGCGGCAGCCTCCGACGAAAAGTAGGTCTCCAGTGCCGGGGTGGCGCTTCCCAGCAGGAGCGTAGCATGGCTCAGGCGCGCTCGCTCGCGGGCGAGCTCGCGGGCCGAGTAGCGTGGAGAGTTCTCCTGTTTGTAAGAGGCCTCATGCTCCTCATCAACGACTATCAGCCCGACGTTCTGGACCGGCGCGAAGATAGCGGACCGCGCTCCCACTACGATCCGCGCTTTGCCCTCCTGCATCCTCCGCCACTCGTCGTGCCGCTCTCCTTCGGAGAGGCGGGAGTGCAGCACCGCAACCTGCTCTCCGAACCGTCCAACAAAGACGTCGACCACCTGCGCCGTGAGGGCAATCTCAGGCACGAGCACGATCGCGCTCCGGCCAGCCGCCAGCGCATGCCCGATCGCGTTGAGGTAGACCTCGGTCTTGCCGCTGGCGGTGACGCCAAACAACAGCATGGTCTGAGCTTTCCCGCCGAGCACCGAGTCGCGAATCGCCTCGGCGGCTCGCTTCTGGCCCGCCGTGAAATGCGGGGCTTCCGTGCGCGGGCCGGCGGCGCTGAGCGGCGCTCGCCGGGCCAGCGTCTCCGTCGCACAGACCAGCCCCTTCGCCACCAGGCCTCGCAGAGTCGCGGCGCTTGCGCCTGAGCGCGCAAGCAGATCGACGGCGAGCATCGGCGGGCCGCCGCTCCGGGCGTGTTCGGCGAGTACGGCGAGTACTGCCTGCTGCTGGGGGCTGCGGCGCGTGTTGACCGTTTCGAGGCCACCGGCCCCGAGCGTGTAGACCTTTACGTGGCGCGCGACAACCGCCGCTCGAGCGATCTCACGGCTCTCGGTCAGGGTCCCGCGCTTGAGCAGGGCGGCGTAGGCAGAGCTGAAGCCAGGGAGATTGGCAGCCGACTTGAACGCGGTCGCCTCGGCGACTCCCCCGAGCGCGCGAAGGGTCTCCACGAGGTGCGCCTGCGGCACCGAGTCGCCGAGGTCCGAGCCTCGAAGCCCCGCATCTGTTAGCCGAATGGTCGAGATGACCTTGCCTCCGAGGATGGCGGGAGCGACGCACCGGATCGCCGAGAGCAGGTCGCAAACGTAATGCTCGGCCATCCATTCGACCGTCTGCAGCTGTTCCGGGTTGATCGAGATCGCATCGTTCAGGCGCGCGATTACCTCTTTCAGCTTCCTG
>JBBRJW010000779.1:0-1890 GCA_038218705.1 Chthonomonadales bacterium
GATCGATTGTGACGGTGAACGTTGTCTCTGCGTGGGACGCCACCGGGACTGTCCACTGGAGCGTCTGCGCATCGAGCGACGCGTGCTTCAAGGGCTCGGCAGAGATCTTGAACCGACCCGCCACCGCCTGCACAAGCCGCACGCTCACGGGAGCGGGCTTCTCGTTGTGCAGTATCACCTGGACCGTCTTGCGTACCGTGTGCCGGTCAACCTTCTGGCGGCGCATCACACGCGTCTCGGCGTAGACATCGAACGCCTGCCCGAGTGTCAGGCTCACATGCTCGTCTGTAGGCGTATTTTCGAGCTGTGCCGCGCCTACGTACCGAAGCGAACCGCCCTCCGCGGGCTCATAGAAGCGGATCGCGCCCTGCGGCAGGGGCGTGCCGAGCCCGCTGCGCCCATCGTTGGTCAGACTGAGGCTCACCCCTGCCAGGCTTCGCGCAGGCGAGTGCTCTGGCCTCGAGTCCCAGAGCTCGACATCCCAGGCTGAGAGCTGTGGGAGCCGCACGCTGTAGTCCTTCTTGATGAGCACGGCGGGGCTCGAAAGCATCAGCAGCCGGTTCATCTGCTCCTGCGCCACGGTAGTGGCATTCTTGATCGGGTAGGCGTGAAAGTCGCCCACGTTCTGAACCGAGCCCCCTGGCATGGAGATTGCGGCCGGCTGTCCAGCGGTCTTGGCGTCTGCATACGCGGCTGCCCTCCCGTTGCCGGCGAAGGCTTCGCCGGCCACCTGGTGTCTGGAACGCTCGTCGGCCGCGACCACCGCGCGATTCGGCGAGCCCGCCACCAGCGTTACCCTTGCCGCAGGATAGTCGACCCCGGTGCGGTTCGTCACGGTGGCCCAGCAATCGAGCCGCATTGCACCGCCTGCCGGATCGAGCGTGGCCACATAGTCTGCGCTCCAGGAGAGCCCGCGGGTGAGATAGGCCACCTCCAGGTCAGCGCTTCGCGCGGCAGCACTGGTCGCCTGCACGGAGAGCTGCGGAATCGTGACGATCTCGCCGTTGGCGGGAGCGACAATCTCGCCGGTCGGGTTGAAGACGTACTGGCCGTTCGTCTCCAGCACGGAGCCTCCATCGCCCGCCACAACCAGCGCGCCCTTCTGGCGCTCTGCCTCATGGCCGCTATCTCCGTACCGCACCACCTCGACCTGGCGCCCCAGGTAGCGATGCAGGAGCGGCTCGCTGCCGGAAACGCCCAGGTCGTAAGCCTGCGCCACCAGCTCCGGAAGCGTCCCTTCGCCCATCCACCGGAGCGATACCGACTGCGGGTCGAGCTGCCGGCTCACGTCGAGCAGTCGGAGCCGGTTTGCGCCGGCGCTCAGGCTGGTAGGGCGAACTTCGCGCGCCATCGCAAAGTCGTTTGCGTAGATTGTCAGCTCCACTCCGCGCCGATCCCGGCCGGGCTCCGCCGCCGCGCCTCCGTGGCGCGGGAGCATCAACGCAATGCCCGCGCCCGCCAGCAGGGCCGCTCCGGCCGTCAGCCCCCAGATCCGTGTCCGCTGTCTCATTTGGCTCTTCCCCCTGTCACCTGCGATTATGAGTTAGTGCCACGGGGCGCGCAGAAGGTTCACTCCGGCCAGTTCCCGGCCCGGCGGAGTGACTCGCAGGGGGCTTCCGCTATCACCGGACAACAGCGAGCCATCTTGCTCAGCGAAGCGACTCGCAGGGCGCAGGGGGGGCCGCGAGCATTGAGCCCGGCGGAGCGACTCGCCGGGCCTAGGGGTTTTCCTCTCCCCCGGCCCCTCCCCTGACCACTCGCTCGCTTCGCACGGGAGGCACGCGAAGGCGCAAGCAAGCTTCGCTCTGCTCGTTCGCTAAGGGAGGGGCGTGCGCACTCGCTCCTCTGGGCGCAATGAAATCCCTGCACCGTGAACAAGGTGAGAAGCAC
>JBBRJW010000780.1:0-1885 GCA_038218705.1 Chthonomonadales bacterium
CCCTCCCAGGTTTGGCGGAGCGTTTATCCTGCTGCGATCGGGACATCGTCTCTCCTTGTGACGGCCGCGCCAGCCACTTCCAGCGGTGCAGTGAAGTTGAAGCGCGTGAGCGCCAGAGTTCCGTGGCGCCCCTGCTCTGGATCGCACCGGTATTCGGTAAGGCCGCAGTTTGCCAGGTCCTGCGTCTGGTCAATAACCAGCAGCTGCTCTTCCGATAGTCCCTCTAAGAGATAGCGAAAGCAGAGGACCACCACCTGATGGGCCACCACCATCACCCGCTGTCCATGGTGCTGCCGCGTCAGTGTATCGATGACGCTGCGCAGCCGAAGGATCACATCGCACCAGCTCTCACCCCCCGGAGGACGGTGGTAGAACTTCCCGAGAGAGAGCCGAAGTCGCGCCTGATCCGGGTAGCGCTCCTCGATGCCCCGCCGGGTCAGGCGATCGAGAACGCCGAACTCGCGCTCCCGAAGGCGCTCATCTACTCCTATCGGCACGGCCCCCAGGCCAGCAGATTCCAGGGCGATGCGTGCCGTGCATTGGGCTCGCAAGTACGTTGACGCAAGCACGACGTTCGGCCGCTCTCGCTCTGGCTGCTCGCCGATCCAGCGCCCCAGTGCCTGTGCCTGCTCTTCGCCAAGCTGCGAGAGCGGTACATCCATATCGCGCGTGCTCAACAAGATCTCCGGCGCGCCTCCCGCCTCGGCAGCATCGCGCGCCACATTCCCGGCACTCTGCCCGTGGCGCACCAGCCAGAGCGCGGCCGGCCAAATCTGCTCTCTGCTCATCCTCTCCTCGTCTTCCCGACATGCGTGCTTTTCCCACCTTCATACGGACCGAGCTTCAATCCTGTTCGCCCCATAAGCAATAGTAAGAACTCCTTCGTCTCGGCGGAACAAACCGCGTTGCAGCTTCGTCCGCTCCCGGTAAACGGCGAACCGTCCTCAGAAAGTGATCTCAATTACAGAATTACTCGCCGCTCGATCGGAGGGTTGCATGGGTAACGTGCCGCATATTGGAGGCCCCAGCCGGCGTGCTTTCTTCCAGCGCGCCGCGCTCTTCGGTGCGGGCCTGACAGCCGATGAGCTGGCGCAGGCTGCCCCGGCCCCATCGAAAACTGCCGCGCTTGCGCCGCTGCCAATGACGAACACGGGCACCGACGCAATCCCCCACAAGCCCCTCGGCAAGACGGGTGAGTCAGTCTCTATTCTCGGCATGGGTGGCCATCACCTTGGCGATCTCTCCGCGGCGGATGAAGCCATCAGGATGGTCCAGCATGCGGTCGACGCGGGGATTACGTTTTTCGACAACTGCTGGGAATATCACAATGGCAAGAGCGAGGACTGGCTCGGCCGCGGTCTGAAAGGCCGGCGCGACCGGGCCTTCCTGATGACGAAAGTCTGTACGCACGGGCGCTCCGGGCAGCTGGGCTTGCAGCAGCTTGAAGAGTCCCTTCGCCGACTTCAAACCGACCATCTTGATCTCTGGCAGATTCATGCGATCACCTATGATAACGATCCCGCGCTCGCATATGCTCGCGGTGGCATCATCGAAGCGATGGAGAAGGCAAAGCGCCAGGGCAAGGTTCGATTCCTCGGGTTCACGGGCCATAAGGACCCGGGCTTTCATCTCGAGATGCTCAGGCGCGGCTTTGGCTTCGATACCGTCCAGATGCCGCTGAACCCCTTCGACGCCAACTTCTTCAGTTTTCAGAAGCAGGTCCTGCCCGAGGCGCTCAGGCGCGGCGTTGCGGTCCTCGGAATGAAGCCGATGGGTGGCACCGCAGACGCCATCAAGCGCGGGCTGGTCACGTCGGAGGAGCTTCTCCGCTATGCAATGAGTCTGCCGGCCGCAACTACCATCAGCGGAATGGATTCGATGGACG
>JBBRJW010000781.1:0-1882 GCA_038218705.1 Chthonomonadales bacterium
GCGTGTGAGGAGCTCGGAGTCTCGGTGCCCGGCGATCTTTCGCTCGTCGGCTTCAATAATGCGCCGATTGCCCGCCTGGGAAGCGGTCTCACTACCATCGAGCAGCCGGCTGCCGAGATCGGCCGCATTGCGGGTAACCTGCTCGCGCGTCGCCTCTGCGGTGAAGCGCTGGCCCCCTGCAATTTGAGGCTTCCGGTAAAACTCATTGTCCGAGGGAGTTCTGCGGGCCCGCGCTCGAGCGCAGGCGCGCCAGGCCCCTGTCCGGAAGAGGGCCAGCCTATGGATTGACTCGCGCGCGCCTGGCACTACAGGACTTTTTCTTCCGCATTCTCATTTGTTCGCGCAACATGTTCGATCGGCTCGACCAGATCGAGCCTGTACTACTCACACGGGGCCTGCCCCGTTTTGAAAGGCACGGTGTACTATCATGCATCTCTCAGACAAGAAAAAGGCATTCACGCTGATCGAGCTCCTGGTGGTCATTGCGATCATAGCCATCCTGGCGGCCATCCTCTTCCCGGTCTTCGCTCAGGCACGTGAGAAGGCCCGACAGTCCTCCTGCACGTCTAACCTCAAGCAGATCGCGACCTCCATGATAATGTACTGCCAGGACTACGATGGCCGTTTCTGTCTTGGCGGCGACTTCGAAGCCGATGCGGCGACCGGCAAATGGCCGGGCCGGAGCTGGGTAGTATCCGTACAGCCGTATATGAAGAGCCTTCAGGTTCTCGGCTGCCCGGATGACAGCGGCGCGGGCCACTCAGACTGGTCCGGCATCGGTGTCTCCTACGCGGTGAACGGCTACTTGAATCCAAATTACAAGTGGTACAGTAACAACGACCCTGCGAACGGCTTCGAGCCGCTGGGGCTGTTTGCGTCTAACCATATCGGCTGGCTCGCCCCCAGGAGCCAGGTCGATTCCACGGTCGGGCGACCCGCCGAGACCGTAATGGCGACAGAGAAGTTTTACGCCGACGAGATGGCGTACCAGAGCATCCCGGGCGGATGTGGATTCTGGGGCGGCAACGTAAGCGGACTCGCAGCAAACGCTGTTTTCGCACAGGACAACTGGGGCGGTGGGTGGGGCGACATCCTGATCCCGGATGCCACGCGCGCTGCAGATCCCTGTCCGGCCAAGGGCCCCAACGGCGCAGTGTCCGCGCACCACAACAACCGGGCGGACTTCGCTTTCGCCGACGGACACGTGAAGTCGATGATCCCGTCCGCCACCGACCCCGATATGACGAATCGCCCTCAGGACAACATGTGGGATGCAACCCGTCCGTAGTCGGATGAGATGTGCAGCTAACAGAACCTTATGGACGCGCTTCGCGCGCAGCGTAGAAGCTCGAAGGAGATCACTAAAATGAATTGTCGCAGGACTGCCGGATTGCTCGCACTCCTGGCGGTTGCGGCAGGCGCCATCACTGGATGTAAATCCAGCGATGCCCCGGCGCAGTCTGGCTCCGGGACCGTCTCCGCAGATTCGCTAAAGGCCGACCCGTCGAAAGCTCCGCCAGACGTACGGGCGAAATTCGAAGCCGCTGCCGGCGGCGCAAAGACCGGGCCGCCTAAGTAGTATCGGTCGGAGTATGCCCCGGCACGCAACTGCGTGCCGGGGCATACCTTTGTCCGCGGATTTCGGCTTTCCTCCTCAGACCGCTCTGCCAACTCTCCCGTGCCGATTCACGACAAAGGCGTTCACCCCGGGACGCGAACGAGAGACGGCCAGTGAGTCGTAAGAACTCAGAGAGGAGGGCACGTGAAGTCCATAGTTCAACTCTGCTTTATTGCTATTTCGCTCTGGCTGCTTGCCGGCACTGCCCCATGCCGCGCCGACGCTCCCCCGTCCCACGACGCGCTGATAGCCGGGCTCATCAAG
>JBBRJW010000782.1:0-1875 GCA_038218705.1 Chthonomonadales bacterium
AACCGGGATGAGGCGGCCGAGGTGGTGGCGATCGGCGACTGTGTGACCTATGCGCAAGACGTGCAGCGCCTGCGGGGCGACCGCGCTACGGCGCGCAGCTTCGATAACAAGATGGGCTGCTTTGTAGTGGCCGAGGCGCTCAGACTTCTCGCGGGCAAGCCGCTCCAGTGTGGGGTGTACGGGGTGGCTACGGTGCAGGAGGAGATTGGCCTGCGGGGAGCCCGCACGTCGGCATTCGGCATTGATCCGCTGGTGGGAATCGCAACGGACGTGGGGCACGCGATGGACTTCCCGGGCGCGGATAAGAAGAAGGTGGGCGATATCCAGCTCGGAAAGGGCCCGATTGTCGGACGGGGCGCGAATATCAACCCGCGTGTGTTCGAGCTCCTGGTGCAGACGGCAAAGGAGGAGGAGATACCAATTCAGATCGAGGCCATGGCAGGCGGCACAGGCACCGACGCGAATGCGATGCAGCTCAACCGGGCTGGCGTAGCCACGGGGCTCATCTCGGTGCCGCTTCGCTACATGCACACGCCTTGCGAAGTGATGGCGCTTGAGGATATTGAGAACGCGGCCCGACTGATGGCCGGCTTTGTTTTGCGAGTTACGCCAAGTATAGACTGGACGCCGGTCTAGACCCGGAGGCTCAACTCTTTCGCCTTCGATCTCGCCATCGGGGAGTTCCAACGTCGCTATGCGCGGCATGGAACTCCCTTCCTGTTATTCGAGCGCCAAGTGTCCGAACCGCGTCGTAGAGCGGGCTCGCGCCCGTGCCGCCTGTGAGAGCTGTGCGAAAGAGGGAGCTGTCCCGCCGCTCCACGAGCGCGAGCAGCGCTCCCAGTGAGGCCTCCATGGCCTGTTCCTGTGCATACAGGAAGTCGCGCCGATTGAATACGCCGGCGGCCGGCACTGGAACGGCTGGCGAGAACGAGATAAACGCCTCGGGAGAGCGGTCGTTCCAGAACTCGTAATGGAAGAGCATGGTGGTGATGAAGCAGGGGCGAAGCCTCTCCACGAGATGCGCCACTCCTGGCTGGAACTCAATAGGACGGACGTAATTGCTGCCCATCTCTCCCTGCACCGTCAGGAAGAGCGCCCGGTCAGGAACCGTCAGCAGGCCTTCCGCGTAGCGCAGAAACTCCTTTGCTCCCGTGAGACTGCTTCGATCGACCCCGATGATGCCCAGCCGGGAGAAGAAGCGATATCGAGCCAGCTGCCCCGCATCCATTACGGCGAAGGCGTCGCTCTCAAGAAGCTCTGTGCCGACATAGAGTCCGAGCAGGAGGTCCCACCAGGCCGAGTGATTCAGGCAGATGAGCAAGGGCCCATGATCGCCCTCAGGGACTCGTGGCGGCTCGCCCAACACGTGGACAGCATGGAAGCTCTTTCGCAGGTAACGGAGATTGTAGCTCCTGAACCATTTGAGCAGCAGCGTCGATTTTCTGGATGGAATCAGGGGCACTATCGGCCCTCCTGGCGTGACCGAAGCGGGGTCCTGGCCCGGCATGGCCAGCGTGCGAACGACGAGCCACAATGCCGGAGGGTGCGTGCTCCCGGAAGAGGAGTGGGCGGGCGGACGCGCGAACTATTGGGCGAGGAGGGCCGACAACCCATGATGGATGACAAGCTGTTCTGGTCCATAATTGACGCCTCTCGCAAGCGAGCGAGTGAGCTTCCCCGGGCGCGTTCACAGGATTTCAGTGACCTGCATGAGCGAACCCTGGCAGAGATGCTCCGCACGGAATTTCCGGAAGGGGTCGCAGAGTTCAATGCGTGGTTCTGGCACTTCCATCGGCAGGCTTACCGGTGGGACCTCTGGGGCGCCGCGTACTGGCTCGGCGGCGGCTGCGGTGACGACGGCTTCACAGATTTTCG
>JBBRJW010000783.1:0-1859 GCA_038218705.1 Chthonomonadales bacterium
CTCGTATTCGAGGACGCTCACGCGTGCCGCCAGCGTGCGTGCGATCAGCCGAAAGGCCTCGGCCACGTCGCTGTCGGGGTGAGAGAGAATTGAAGGCATTCCGGCATCGCCCCCTTCGCTCACCTCTGGATCGAGGGGCACCCTGCCCAGGAATGGAACCGAGTAGCGCTCGGCCGCGAGCTCCCCGCCACCCGTTCCGAATAGACCACCACTCATGTTCTCCACGACGCCGAGAATCGGAATCTGCCGTCCGTTCTGCTCCAGTGTTCTGAACATCAGTACACTCTTGTTGGCAATCTCCTGCGCCACCTTCTGAGGCGTCGTGACGATGACGACACCGGAGAGAGGTACCTGCTGCGCGAGTGTCAGCGGAGCGTCGCCCGTGCCGGGCGGAAGGTCCACAATGAGGTAGTCCTGTTCGCCCCAGGTCACGTCGCTCAGAAGCTGACGAACGGCGCTGCCGACCATCGGGCCGCGCCAGACCACGGCTTTATCGGGATCGAGCAGCGAGCCGAGCGACATCATCAAGACGCCGTGCGCCGCTATTGGCACGATCATGGGACCGGAGCCTGTGTTGGTCATGAGCGGTCTGCCGGTTGCCCCCATCATCATTGGCAATGAGGGACCGTATATATCGGCGTCGAGCAGCCCGACCTTCGCGCCCATCTTCGCGAGGGTTACCGCGAGCGCCGCAGAGACCGTGCTCTTGCCCACTCCCCCCTTGCCGCTGGCAACCGCGATTACGTGGCGGACGCCCGGGATCAACGCCTCCGCCTCCGCCTTGCGGCCTCGCACCTGCGCTGTCATCTCGATCTCGGCGCGCACCACGCCGGGAATGGCCGCCACGGCCGCTTCGGCTTGCGTTTTGAGCAGCTCCTTCACGGGGCACGCCGGGGTTGTCAGCTCGATCTTGAGGCCAACTAGGCCGTCACAGATCTTGATGTCTTTTACGAATCCGAGCGAAACGATATCGCGATGGAGGTCCGGGTCCTCGATGGCGCGAAGCGCATCCAGAACCATCGCCTCGGTAATCTCAGGGTTCATTCTCACTCTCCTCGCGGCGCATCGGCCGCGACTCATTGTACCTCCCGCCGGGTTGTGACAGAGGCATGGAGCATCTCCGGAATAGCTGACACTTCCGAGCCCGGGGCAGTGTCTAATGCATTGGCAACCGGCCGGCAGGCCGGTAATTCCTGATGCGACGCGCCTTAGCCTGCCGACCCTGCCTGGCAATAAAAAAACGGGGCAGGAGTCTTGCGATCCGGCGCGAATATGTGACCTATCGAGCAATTGTCCGGCAGCATAAAGCCTTATCCGAGCACGCTGGATGTTGCAGACCCGGCCAATCCGCAGTAGAAGCGCAAGGGCGCGCGCTTTTCATTTTTTGCGCCCCGATATCCCGCCTATCATCCATGCTGGCAACAGGTCTCGACAGCGCTCGCCGGAGTGCTTCCCGGCCCGAGCCGTGATCTTCCTCCACTCTGACCGGCGCTCCCGAAAGGCACCCGCGCTGGATCCAGCTGAGTTTGACTGTATTGGATAAGGAGAGTAGCGCAATGATCGAAGGGTACTACGCGGTGGATTACCAGGTGCATTCGCGTCGATCGCACGATGGGAAGTCCACAATTCCCGAACACTGCGCCCGCGCGATTGCTCTCGGACTCGACGAGATAGGGTACTCCGAGCATAAGGATTTCGATCCAGAAGACCCGAACACGCCCTACTTCGACTACGACCTCTACATGGCCGAAATCGAAGAGGCCCGCCGCCGCTTTGGCGGGCAGATCAAGATTCGCGCTGGCGTCGAGATCGACTTTCAGCAGTGGTTCGAGGACCGGATCGCAAACTACATCGACTCG
>JBBRJW010000784.1:0-1852 GCA_038218705.1 Chthonomonadales bacterium
ACCGACCTCCAGTGAGCCTGATACTCCGGTGGCGACCGATGTGGTAACGCCCGTCGGGTTGAGGTCCACGGCGCTTCCGGAGGTCCCATGCCAGAGCAGGGCATGGTTGGAGAACGACGAGGCCGATCCGTTCCCGTAGCCAACCTGGGCCGATCCATCCATTCCGTTCGAAAACGAAACGTTGTATCCCGCTCCAGGGTGGAGGTCGACTACGGAGCTACCGGAGGTATTCCAGAGCAGTGCGTGGTAGTTCGATCCTGTTACCGTTCCGGAGCCATAGCCTGCCTCGCCCGAGGAGCCGGCTCCAAGTATTCGTGTTGCAGAGAACCCGGTCGGGTTCACGTCGATCATGGAGGCGGCGCTTCCATTCCAGAGGAGCGCGTGATTGGCGCCGGAACCAGACACCTCTCCCCATCCTGCCTGAACACCGCCAGACATGCCTGTTGCGTACGTGAAACCGAACCCGCTCGCAGGAGACAGGTCGATTGGCGCTGCAGACGAGCTGGTCCAGAGCAAGGCATGATCCCCCGCGCCGTAGGCGTAGCCAACTGCGGGTCCGCCAGAGACGGCGTTCCCGAGCGAGCCATTCATACCGGCGGGAGTCTGCAGTATCACGGCTGTGTACTGCGCCCCCGCGGCAGAGTCGAGCACCAACAGCATTCCGGCAGCCCCGGCCATACGAGCCAGGCCGCCAAACGAGAATTGTCTCATTCTACTCACCCTTTCCAGGCGCGACCATGTCATCTCGCGCCAGGATGCCCATTATGATCGGCGGGGCGACGTGGTCCCTCCGGTCATAGTTTGAGTGAGATTCTGCGGCCCCAGCTGCGCGATATGACGTCGTGATCCACCGGAATCACGCTCCAGAGCTAATAACCGGTGGGGCTTCTCCTCACTTCTCTTATGCTGCATAAAGCGTGCCAATTGGCCGCCGATTTTTGAAATATTTAGCGTCAGTACCCAGGAAGGGCGCGCGACCTCTGAATCCATCGCACACGCTCAAGATCGCCAGTGTAATCATTGCTTTGCCAGCCACTCCCGCGCACCGAGGGCAATCTCCCCTGGTTCAAGAGCCAGGAGATCAATTGCGGCCGTGTGTCTCAATTCCGAGCGGGTGGTGCTGCCATTGCATCGGCCGATGCATCGCAGCGTTTTGCTAACTGGAAGAGTGCGCGGTGGCGCGGCAGCCGCGCGTGTGGCCAGACGGACCGATGATGGGGGGAATGGAGCGGCACAGGGACCGGCAAAGGCCCGTGGTCCACGTCAACCAGCGCGGCTGACGCGGACCACGGCAGTAGAGACCCGCCTTCGTGGACTAAGGCCCGGGGCAGAGGCGTTTACGAACAGCGGAAGCGATTGCGATCTGGCCCTGAACACTCGCCTGCGAAACGCGCGATATTACCTGGAAGAGACGTTTTTCGCGCGATGGTCGTGCGCCAGACAAGGGGGGCGCGCAGTTTAGCGCAATCGATCAAGCCAACCGCTCACATCGGTGGGCGAGGTGAAACCGAAGATGGCCACGCTCAGGTCGTCGAGCTGCTCGGCGTTCAGTCGCTCGATGCGAAGGAGAGCGCTCTCCGGCAGTCCGGGGAAGCGCCCGTTCAACTGGCGAAGCAACAGGTCGGTCTGTCCTTCGTGTCGGCCTTCTTGTCGGCCTTCTTGTCGGCCTTCTTGTCGGCCCTCTTGTCGGCCCTCTTGTCGGCCTTCTTGCCGGCCCTCTTGATAGCCCTCGCGCTTTGCCGAAGACATCGGTATCATGAACTTCTCCTTCTCCTCGACCGGCAACTCTTCGACCATCTCCTCCAACCGCACAAACTCCGCGGCCGTCAGCTTAAGGTAGGTCTCCACAAAG
>JBBRJW010000785.1:0-1852 GCA_038218705.1 Chthonomonadales bacterium
GACCATGTAGATACCGGCAGCACGCGCTGCTGCCGGGGAGCGTAGGCTGACCGGCAGCCCCTCCAGCAGCACCTCGCCGCTCTCGGGCCGTGTCAGTCCGCTCAACACCTGCATCAGCGTTGATTTACCTGCGCCATTCTCGCCCAGGAGCGCATGGATCTCCCCGGCCCGCGCCTCAAAATCGACGTGGTCGAGGGCGAGCTGTGCTCCGTAGCGCTTCACCACGGAGAGCATCCGGAGAAGCGGTGCGGGTGCAGGCGGCGGGCTGGTGTCCGGAGGCTGCGGCTGGCTCATCCGTTAGCCCTTCGGCACGATGAACGCGCCGGACTTTATCTTCACAGCCATCTCGTCGATCTGCTTCCGGGCCGCGGCCGGTATGCGCTCTGCGAGCTTCGGATTGATCACGAAACCGATGACGCCCTGCTTCATGCCGTACGGCGTATCATTTGGCTTGAAAGTTCCCGCCTTCACCTGCTCCGCGATCGGCACAAACGCCTGCGAGATCAGGATCGGTGAGCTGGCAAGCACAACATCCGGAGCGGCGCTGTTCTGGTCACTGTTGGTCCCCATCGCGTAGACGGGATGGTCTGGCCGGTTCCGCTCCTGCACGACGTTGAACACGCCCTGCGCCCCGGCATCGAGGTCCTGCATGATCACATCGGCCCCCTGGTCGAGGAGCGCGAGCGTCTGCTGCTTCGCCGCGTTTACGGCCTCCCAGTCGCCGGTATAGGTCGGCTTGATCACCACGATATTCGGCTTGATGGCTTTCGCCCCGAGCTCGAAGGCGTGGAAGATCGACTTGAGCGGAACAATCTCCTCCGCGCCTACGGAGCCGATTTTGTTGGTCTTGCTTACGGCCGCGGCCAGCATGCCCTGGAGGTATGCGCCATCCTCCAGCTGGATCACGATGGGCGTTGTGTTCTTGCCGGTCTTGCGGCCCGATGAGACCACGAAAAGCGTATCGGGGAAGTCCCCCTCCATGCGGAGCGCCGCGTCTTCGTACTCTGCACCGTGGGCAAAAACGATGCGATACTTCTTCTGCGCGAAGGCGCGCAGGCTCTTCTCCTGGTCGCCCTTTGACGACTGCCGGTCCACCATCGCGATATCATTGTTCGAGAGCTTCAGCGCGCTCTGCACGTCTTTCAGGGCGGCCGCTGCCCCTGCGTTCCAGCCGTTATCGCTCGTCGCGCCGGAGGCGACCAGAGCCACCTTGATCGGGCTGGCGGAGGCCGGGACGGGGCCAGTGCTCGCCGACGGCGCGTCCTCATGCCGGCCGCAGCCCCAGACTCCGGCGAGCACCAGGAGAGCACATGCGGACGAGAACGAGACGAGAGTGCGCACAAGGGGTTTGCTCATGGTCGTTTCCTTCATGGGGAGATAGGGATACTACGCTCGACGGCTGTCGGGAAGCGTCAGTCGAGCTTTCCGGTGATAAAGTCTACCTCTTATCCCCCTGGCGAGCGACCGGCGGACCGGCCGCCGACTCCGTAAACCCGTTCAATCAGGCAGCCAGAGGGCGCCAGCCGCTTCCGGATGTGATAATTGCGGAAGGAGGGTGTTGGGCGGTCCGGAGTGCGGCCACGCGAACGCGTGCCGGAAGGCCGCATCCTGGCACCGGCGAAGCTGCGCAAAGTCGATCACATCGAGGGTCAGGAGATTCTCATACTCGAACGGAAGCCGCACGTTGTGCAGACCGGGGTTGTCGGTGCAGATCGCGATATCAACGCCCGCGGCCTCGCACCGCCGAAAGACCTCTCCGAGCGGAGTAAGGTCCGGGAGCGTCCCCGTCTTCAGGTACGAGGTCGGGCAGACTTCCAGGCACTGGCCCCGCTCTGCGATCTCGCCCAGCAGG
>JBBRJW010000786.1:0-1849 GCA_038218705.1 Chthonomonadales bacterium
GCGGTTGTTCAGGGCTACCCCATAAGCGGCATGGTCTACGTCGGCCGTTCACTTCGGGCGGTGCGCGGAACGGAGCCGGAGCCCGCGCTGATCAACCCGAACCTCCCGGTTATCCCACCCAATGTGCGGATCTATTCCGTCGACGCAGGGTATGCGCGTTCCTATGCGAGCCTCACTGCCGGCCACCGGGCAGCATACCTGAGGTGGCTCAACGGCCGCCCCACCGATGGCTCGGCCCAGAGCTGGATGCACATTCTTTTTCTTGCGGGGCTTGAGCGCCGGGCGGTGGCCGAAGCGATGAGCTCTGACGAGGCCCTGCATGAGACGCCGCTCATTATTGCAGAAGCCGAGCGTCTCGCGATGTGCCCTGCCGCAGGCGCCTGGACCACGGAGCGCCTCGAGAAGTGGCCGGCGGCAGGGGCCTGGACAGGAGAGCGCTACCTGATCCTCGCCGAGTTCCTCCGACTGAAGACCCTGCAGGATCCCGCGTACACGCTTACGCCAGATATTCGAGCCCCTCACTCCTGCCGGGTGCTTCGGTTAAGTCTGGCGCTCGGCCAGCTTGCGGGCGACGGCGCTTCGCTCTCCGAGGAATGGCTCGCCGAGTGGATCGCCCTGGAGAATGTTCCGCGCGCAAGCGGCCCGCTCGCGGAGAGGCTTATGCGGCTGCGTTGCAGCGAAGAGGCGCACATCGGCGTCGCCGTCCGCAGGACGGGCTGGCGACACAGCTACGTGGCAGTAAGCTCCGGTTTCTGCGGCTCCCCGACCGTGATGAGAGGGGACCGGTTTCTCACCGGAGCACTCACGGCGCATGCGGAAGCTCGGGGCCGGGCCATTGCCAGAAGCGTTGACCGGGACGTCCGGCGCTACGAGGGGGCCGTGGAGAGAAAGGCCGGCAGATGGCTCGCATCTGCAGCCGCGCTGCCAGTGGACCTGCTTCGCGCCCTCCGTTCCGAGACATACACGGACGAGGCGGAGCACGCGCTCGAGCCGCTCCGTCAGCTCGCGCGAGATGCTGCTGGGGATGAGACTCCGGTGCTGCGGGGCGGAGAGTTGGCAGCTCGACTCGGGCTAACGGCCGGCGACGGAGCGAGCTGGCGCGGCGTGGCGGCGGTGCTCGCCGCCTGGTCGATCGTGCTGCTGCCCGAAACGACGCGTCTGCCCGTGCCGGCCGATGGTCTCCTCGCCGTGGTGCACGCCGAGGCAGTCACGGAGGGCGACCAGGCAGCTGGCGAGGAGTGGAGCCTGCTGGCCCGCATCTTCGCGACCTCGCTTGGCGAGAACGGCATCCTCGCGCAGGGCGCGCGCCGCTCGCTCGACGCGTCGATTGCGCGCTGGTTCGCGCTCTGCCCGGCTGCGTCGCGAGACCCTCGCGCGCGCCTGGCGCTGCTCGCTCTCCGGCCCGATGGCCGGCGGGCGGCGATGAAGCGCAGCGGCTTCCAGCGGCTCGGTGCAGAGGCCCTTGCGAGTGCGATTGTGGGGGCAGCAAGGGCCGATGGTGCGCTCGAGGGCGACCGGCTCCGCGCACTGGAGAAGCTCTTCGATCGGCTGAAGCTCGACCGGCTGGCGCTCTACCGCACTGCGCACGAGCCGGGCGCTCCAACCGGGCCGCCAGATGGCCATTCCGACGAGCCCGCGCTGGTGAGGGCTGCCAGTGGGTCGCGCATGGAGTACACGATTCCGGAGCCAGATACGGTGGGTACTCATGCCCCGGCTCCCCTTGTGGACCCCTCCCGATTGGCGTGCAAACAGAGGGAGACTTCGGAGGCCTCGGCGCTGCTTGCACAGGTTTTTGCGGACGAGCCAGAGCTCGATTCCGGTGTTGGTGCGCCAGAGGGAGTATCCGATG
>JBBRJW010000787.1:0-1849 GCA_038218705.1 Chthonomonadales bacterium
ATCGATACCGGCGCGGGCAGTCCGGAGCAGGCTCTGGAGCAGCTTGAATGGCGGGAACGGCTGCAGCGCCTCCTCCAGCAGCTATCAGAAGAGAAGCGCGAAGTGTTTTACCTGGCCCACGATGGCGAATTGGACGTCCGAGAGATCGCCCTGCGCCTGGGCATTCCCGAGGGCACCGTTCGCTCCCGGCTTCACTATGCCCGGAAACAGCTAGCGCGCGAATGGCAAAGCGAAGGAGAGGAATAATGACTACGAATGCTTCGGCCCCCTGGCACGCCACATCCTACGATCGTTTCCTTCTGGACCGGCTCCCCGACCTGCTGGGCCGCAGGATGCCGCTCTGTGGTTATCAGGTCGTGCCGGACGGAGAGAATGCGTATACCATAACAGTAGCCATGCGGTCGGACCACGGTGAGGTAGAGGCCGCCTACACGCAGCTTCCACGGCCCGATGCGGAGGGGATTTTTCACTATAAAGGGCGGCGGATAGTCGTGCTTCCCACCGCTTCGAGCGATGATCTGGAAAGCGCGGAGATCCGCTGCGCCGGGGAGCAGCTTTTAGCCGCAATCGAGGCCCGGCTGGGCGAAGCGCCCAGGGACCTTCATTGGGACGAGGCGCTCATCCGGGCCTGGCTGCCGCTGGACGCCTGGATCGGTGAATTCCTGGTCCGCGCGGGCCAGCGGCTGGATGAGACGAACTGGCTGAGCGCAAAGACGCACCTCCGGCGCATTCAACTCCCCGAACGGTCCAGCGTCTTCATGCCCGGCCACTACGGGCGCGTCTGCCCCATCGAAACCCCGGAAAATCCCACCATCGGCAGGGTTCTCAACGTTGCGCTGGGCGCCGGAATCGTGGATGGCAAACTCGTGATTGCGGAAACTGCCCCGGCTTCGGGCTACGGTCTCGCGGCGCACATGACGCCGTTTCTGGAGCACGACGAGCCGGCGCGCTCCCTTATGGGCGTAAACATGATGCGCCAATGGCTGACGCCGCCGGAACCGGAGCCGGCGCTGGTGCAGACCGGGTTCGAACCGGACGATCCGAGCTTCTGGTGCGGTCGCAGCCTGCTGACGGCCTACGTCTCGTGGGGCATCGACACATTCGAGGATGCGATGGTCCTCAGCGAATCGGCCGCGGCAAAGCTGGGATACCCGTCGCCGCTCGAACCCGGCGACAAGCTCTCTAACCGCCACGGAGCGAAAGGCGTCGTCAGTCGAATACTCCCCGACGCCGAAATGCCCCGCCTCGCCGATGGAACGGCCGTCGAGCTCGTCTACGACTGCATGGGCCTGTTCAGCCGCATGAATTTCGGCCAAATTCGCGAGGCCGTCATGGGCCTGCTTGCACACACCCGAGGCGCCGCTGAAATTGTCCCGCCCTTCCAGTCGCCAAAAGAAGCCGGCTTGCGCGCCAGGCTAGCCAAAGCCAACCTGTCCGAAGATGGCCAAACCCAACTCTACGCGGTACTTGGAACTTACCCTTCCCCAGCCCTCCCCGCAAGCGGAGAGGGAGAAGCCCAGTCTTACCCTCTCACTCCCTTGCCCCTCCCTGCAAGCGGAGGGGGAGAAGCCCAGCCCTCTAATCCCCTCACCCCTCTCACCCGTCGCTCCACGGCAGGCTGGGTCTATTGGGGCAAACTGGACCACCGCGCGCAGGATAAATTCCATGCCGCGGTCGCGCCGGGGAAGTGCCAGCGGCAGGGCGCGCTGGAGTACTATGCCCTGAAGCGATCCGGCGCACTGGAGATGATTCGGGAGCAGTTCAATACGCGCGCCGCGGAGCGCATGGACGCTTCTACACTCGCCGAGCGAGTCGCCTCGGGACCGATCGCCCAGGCATCGCCGCCCTC
>JBBRJW010000788.1:0-1845 GCA_038218705.1 Chthonomonadales bacterium
GATACGCCCGATACTTTGAGAAGGGTCTCTTTCAGCTCGTGTGGTACTGCGGCCATTATTTTCGCTCCAGGGTGAGGTTGGCGTACGGGCACACCACCCGCCGCAGGACCCCGATCGCGTAGTCCTGCATCAACCCAACAATCAAGATCAGTCCCTGGATCGCGAAGACCGCCGCGAGCTTGAGATACTTGTTCTCGTTAAGTAGCATCATTCCGATACCGCCCTCGGAGCGAACGATCCCCTCCACCATGGTGAGCATCATCCAGCCGATTGCGGCATTCTGTCGGAGCACTTCAAAGGCCCGGTCCACTGTCCCAAGAACAACAACTTCCCAGACGACTCGCCACTCCTTCATGCGGAGTGTGCGCGCATGGTCGAACTCCGAGCGTGGAATCTGAGCGATCACCGAGGCCATGGAGGTGACGTAGAAGACCGTCATGGCGAAGACAAGCATCATGAGCTTGAGGGGACGGCCGCCGCCGTAGGCTGCCGTGAAGATGAATGTGAAGCCGGTCAGGCTGAGAAACCGTCCCCGGCCTACTGCAGCGACAATCGGCCGGAAGACAGGGAGAACTGTGAGATAGGAGAGCCCGAGCGCAAGCACTGTGGCGACTGCCAGGGCCTCCAGGTTGAGACCAAAACTTACTCCCAGCTCCTGGCCGAGGCCCTGATGCATCCAGAGCTCCCGAAAGGCGTGGAGCACCTCCACTGGTCGAGGAAGGATTTTGAGCGGCCACACAGTCCAGACGATCAGCGCACCGATCGCCTCGATCCAGATCACGATCTGCATCACCGTTGGGGAGATGATGCGGTTGGGCTTTAGGACGTCCAGCGTGGAGGGACGTGCGCCGCCGTGGCGCTTGCCGCGCAGGCCCAGGCTGCCAGCCCGCAGCGCGGCGTTGGGATCGGCCCCGGCCACCACGGATGCTGGCTGGGGCTCACTATTCTCAGTCGTCAAGGAGTACTGCTGCCTTTCCCGAGAGCGCGGCTGCGCCCTCAATCGTTAGCCGGTGGTTCCGATAACCACTTCCACGCGGCGATTCTGGGCCCGGCCGGCCTCGGTGGAGTTGGGGGCAACGGGATTATCCGATCCGTGAGAGAAGACGCGAATGCGATCCGATGGGAAGTTCGCGGGCGCGGCCCTCTGCAGCCAGGCCTTTACTGCAAATGCGCGGGATTCTGAGAGCCGTCGGTTCGCGTCGGCATTGCCCTGGTTATCGGTATGCCCGTGGATCTCGACGACAGCGCCGCTCGCGACCAGGAGATCCCGGCGGAGGCGATCGAGGTCGTGCTGCGCGCCGGCGCTAAAAGTGGCGTGGCCTGTATCGAAGTGGATGTTCCATGCCTTTCGGCTGGTGACCCTGGTAACCGGTCTGGCGGCCGACGGATAGACCGGTTTTGCGCTCGCCAGGTCACTGGTCTGCACGTTCGAGCGCTTCATCACGTCCTGCAGGTACGAGAGGTCCTCGATGTTCTCGAGGGGCAGCACACGCGGCATCAGCTTCGGGTACTGGGACGCCACGAGATCGCCAAAGACTTTGTACGTTGCGCCAAAGAGGTTCGCGGAGCCCGGCGCCAGGCCAAAGGTATAGAGCGCGTCGGCCAGGTTGTTCGCGTAGGAGCCGCCGAGCTCAACGGAGACTCCTGTTCTGTCATTCTGCGTGGCACCCTTGTAGTAGCGTACCCAGTAGTCCCGGCCATGCCCCTGGTCGGCGTAGACCGCCGCGCTGATATCGCCGCCCCGGTCGAGCGCGGATGAATTCGACTTAACGGCATCGCCGCCCGCGAGGGCCGCCTGGATAAGGCCCTCGACGATAGGGCGATTGGCCCGCATCCACCGGTCGA
>JBBRJW010000789.1:0-1841 GCA_038218705.1 Chthonomonadales bacterium
GCACCTTGCGCCCAGCGGCGCATGGGCCTGGCGCATCCTCAGTATTGGCATTCCGGCCGCGGTGCAGGCCCTCATTCGAACCATCGGAATGATGATGTTCAATGGCATACTGGCGAGAACCGCCGATGGGGCAAGCGGAGTCGCGGCGTTGCAGGTGGGAGTGAGGGCCGAAGCGATTGCGTACATGCCAGGCTTCGGTTACAGCGTGGCGGCCTCCGCTCTGGTGGGGCAGAACCTGGGAGCACGGCGTCCAGATCGTGCAGAGAGCGCTGCCTGGGCAGCGATGTGGCAGGCAGTCGGCATCATGATCGTGATGGCGTGCATCTTCTTCGTGCTCGCTGCGCCATTCGCCCACCTCTTTACGAAGGATCCTCTCGTGACGGCGCTGGCGGCGGACTATCTGCGGATAAACGCCATCTGCGAGCCGTTCTTGGCGGTGGCAATGGTGCTAACGGGCGCGCTCCAGGGGGCTGGAGACACCGTGTGGCCGACCGTGATAACCTTCGTCACCATGTGGGTCGTCCGCCTGCCGCTCGGGTACCTTTTCGCGACCTCCATGCACCTTCAGTCGCGAGGCGCATGGATCTCGATGTGCCTGACCGTGATCCTCAGCGGAATCCTGACGCTCGGGTTCTTCCGGACAGGGAGATGGAAGCGAATCAAGGTCTGATCGGCAGCGGCGATGTCGGCTTCTGAAAGAGGGTAATCACCGGGAGAATATAGAGCATGTCCTCCGGCGCAAGCTCTCCGTCCTGGGGCGCCAAATACCGGGGAGCGAAGCGCAGGTTCTGATAGTCGCCCGGCACGGACGCGAACCAGCGTTTCGCCTGCGGCAGTTGGAGGCGCAGCGGGTGGAGCGACTCGAGATTCGAGACGACGGCATAGTCCGGCCTTGTAACGAGTTCCAGGGCGTCCCACTCCTCCAGCGGGATTAGCAGCCGATATCGTGTGGTCTCCTCGGCTCCGTGGCGGCGAGCCGGCGCGCTGAGCGCGCCGAAATAGGGAGAGAGTGGGGGAGAGTAGAACCAGGGAGTGGTTGCGAAGGATATGGAGGCCTGAGAGGGCGCGTGGGTCTCCAGGTAATTCGCGGCAACATCCCTCGGGTCGGGGCCGGCCATCTGCGCTGTAAGCAGAATGGAGGCTGCTGCCGCGCTTCCCCCGGCAAACGCCCCGGCAGCGAGCCCGAGGCTCCTTCGCCGGCCGCTGCCCTCGCAACCGGTCGCGACGCGCGCGCCGAGCACGCAGAGCACCGGGAAGAGCGGCAGCATGTACCGGGCAAAGCGTACCGCGGAGAGCGATGTGATCACGAAATAGACGACGAGGTAGAGCAGCAGCACGCGATCGCCCGGCGTCAGCCTGCGTGCGGCGAGGGCCACGCCAGCGAGTGACAGGGCCAGTAAAGGCAGACCGAGCCCATATCGGAGCGAGACTTTCAGGTGGTACCACCATCCCGGTCCTGTGTCTGTGAATAGGTAACCGTGGCCTTCGCGTGCGTGGACGAAGAGCTCGTAGCGGACGCCCGATCCCGGCCAGCCCGGTATTCCGTTCCAGAATGCCTCCGGGTTTATCAGCACACCGGGACAGGCAGCCAGAAAGGCGCACGCCGCAGCGGCCAGCAAGATGGCTCCCTGCGCCCACGCGGACCCAACTGGCTCCCGGTTCTGACCCGCGATGAGGAGAGCCGCGAAGGGGGCTGCGAGAACGGGAGCGACACTGTATTTTGTGGCGATCGAGAGCCCTGCCGCAGCTCCCGCCCAGAGAGTGTCGGCCCATGCGCCTCGTGCCAGGATGCGTGCCGATCGCCAGAGGGTGAGCGTAACAAAGAAGGTTGCCGGCACATC
>JBBRJW010000790.1:0-1825 GCA_038218705.1 Chthonomonadales bacterium
GAGGTAACTCAGGTAACCTCGATCATCCACGAGGGCCGGCAGAAGTCCTACGAGCGCATGGTCGCGGAGTCACAGCGGCACGGCGGAGTTGGAATCACCGGAGTCACCAGCGAGCTCGTGCAGCAGGCTGGCAATGTGGAGTTCCTCTCGGTTGGCTCCTGTGTCCACCTTGAGGGCGCGCGCTCGGAGCAGCTCGGCTTCTCAAGCTCCGCCGACGGGCAGGAGCTCTACTGTCAGATGGACGCCGGATTTCGGCCAATCAAGTTCGTCTTCGGCAATGTGGCCTACTCGATCGGCGTTGGCGGCGGGATAAGCGGGGCTTTCAGAAGTATGTCGCGCGGGGAGATCCCACAATATTCGCAGATTTTTAACGAGACCCGGCACCACTCGCTCGAGCGCATCCGTCATGAGGCGCAGGTCGCAGGCGCGAACGCCGTGGTTGGCATCGAAACCTCCATCATTCCGTTCCAGGGAATGCAGGAGATGGTAATGATCGGGACGGCCTCCTACCATCCTTCACTTCCGCCCACATCGGCCCAGTACCCGGTCACGAGCGACCTCACCAATGAAGAGATGTGGAACCTCGTGAACATGGGCTTTATGCCCGTCCAGCTCGTAATGGGCGTTTCCGTCTACTCGCTTGGCATCGTGGGCGGGCTCACAGCCGCACTGAAGGGTCTCGCGCGGGGCGAGATCAGCGAGCTCACGTCGCTCATCTACGAGGCGCGCGAAAATGCAATTGGCCGCATAAAGGCCGATGCAGACGCATGCGGCGCCGATGACGTGGTGGGGATAAAAACCAACGTTTACCAGATCGGCTCGGGAATCATCGAGTTCATGGCGATTGGCACCGCGGTGAAACGGATACCCGGCCTCACAACCCTTACCGATTCGCTGCCACCACAGGCCATTATCCGCGACCGCGATACGTTTGTGAACACGGCCGAGATGACCCTCGGCACTAACCTCAACCAGAACGCACGCGGAGGTGGAGATTAATAGAGCCATCGAGGCACAGCCGGCGGGCGGGTGGGACACGCCTCTACCCCGGTCGTTCTATGAACCAGGGGCCGTAGAGGTCGCGCGCGCGCTGCTCAACTGCCGCATCGTTCGCCCTGCCGGAGCGGATCTGCTCATTGGCCGGATATCCGAGACCGAGGCATATACCCAGGACGACGCCTCGTGCCATGCGTTTCGGGGGCTTACGCCCCGGAACGCTGTCATGTTCGGGCCGGGCGGGCATGCGTACGTCTACTTCACCTACGGAATGCACTACTGCGTGAATGCCGTCGCTGGCCCGGCGGGGAGAGCCGACGCCGTCCTCATACGCGCCTTCGAGCCGATCGCCGGCTGGGAGACGATGCGCGAGAGGCGGGGTATGGCGCCTCTTCCGCTAGCCCAGCTCGCCCCGGTGCGCCACGAGCGCGAGGCGCGCCTGACGGTCGGCGGGCCCGCGCGGCTCTGTCAGGCTCTCGGCATCGACCGGGAGCTGAACGGAACGGACCTGACGATCGCAGGACCGCTCTGGATCGCGCCGCCAGATGCGGCCGTTGGCCACGCGAGCGACCCCGACATTCTCGCAACGCCCCGCATCGGTATCCGCCAGGCCACCGACTACCCGTGGCGCTTTACGCTCGCCGGTGATTTCTATACCTCTCGTCCCTGAGGAGCGCCAGGACACGTGAACCAAGCAGCCCTGCTGAACCTTCTGACAAACCCGCCGATTCTGCTCGCCCTCGGCCTGACCTCTCTCTTCGCGGCCCTCTGCCGGAGCGTACGCCTCCTCACCACGACCGGGGCGCTCGCGACGCTTGCTGTAGGTTTC
>JBBRJW010000791.1:0-1820 GCA_038218705.1 Chthonomonadales bacterium
AACTCCAGGCATATTGAGCGGGATCAGCTCCCTTCCTGTCCCTATGCACGCTCCTGGCTCTCTTTCTACCCTCTATTCTTGCATCTGTGTTGTACAGTAGAGATGTGATCCAGAAAAAGCGCGGCCCGCTTGGATCGGAGATGTATGCAGCCTCCGGCGAGACCTGTCGAATCTAAGAGAGTGGTCTCACGTATCCAGGCTCCCCTGCTCTCGAGCGCAGGAGATGAGCGCAGGAGAGAAAGCAGCAGCAGGAGAAGATTTCCCTTGAATGCCTGTACAGCGAAAACAATGGAGGGTAGACCCATGACGCATACAGCAGCAGTATATGCGACACTCGACGACTGGATTGCCCACGAGGCGATCCCCTTCTCGCTCGATTCTCGCCCCGATTTCAACGCCGCCGTTGATGCCGTGATCGGCGCACTTGGCGATTCGGTCGCAGTGCTTGGTTTTGGCGAAGCACTCCATGGCGGGAAAGAGCTGCTGGTCCTGCGCAACCAACTCTTCCAACGCCTGGTCGAAGCCCATGGCTACAGCGCCATTGCCCTTGAGAGCAGTTTTCCTCGGGGATCCCTCGTCAACGAATACGTGCTGGGCCACGGTCCGGCCTCCTATGCGGCGGTGCAGGATACTGGATTTAGCCACGGGTTCGGAAAGTTCGACGCGAATCGAGACCTTGTCGAGTGGATGAGGCACTATAATGCGGATCCCGCGCACCCGATGAAACTCCAGTTCTATGGGTTCGACAGCCCGACCGATATGAGCACGGATAGTCCCCGCCAGACTCTGCACGTGGTGCTCGATTACCTCCGCTCAGTTGACGAGGCCCTCGCCCAGGAATACCGCAGCCGGATCGAACCGCTGCTCGGACCGGACTCTGCCTGGGAGGATCCGGCTGCCGCGCTCGACCCGACGCAAGCAATCGGTCGCTCACCCGCCGCAACCGCCCTGCGGATCGAGACAGAGGAACTGATTTCAGAGCTGGGCGTGCGCCGTCCCGCATTCATCGCGAAGAGCGACGCGAGTCGCTATCGGGAAGCCGTCCACTATGCGGTGGGGGCTCGGCAGCTCCTGAACTATCATGCCGCGTTAGCCCAACCGTCAGATACCCGCCAGGCGAGACTGCTCGGCATCCGGGCCGCCATGATGGCCGAGAATCTGGCGTACATCGTCTCCCGTGAACAGGGGCGCGGCAACGTCTTGGTGTTTGCCCACAATAACCATCTCCAGCGGGGAAAGGTGCAATGGCAATGGGGCAATGAAACGGTGAACTGGTGGCCCGTCGGATCGCATCTGCATGAAATGTTCGGTCGCCGCTATGCTGTCATCGGCTCAGCCGTCGGCTCTTCGCCCGTCCACGGGATCGGCCAGCCCGAAGCCGGGACGCTTGAGGCGCGGTTCGCCTCCGCTCCTGGGCCGGGGCGGTTCCTTCCCACCCAGCAAGGGCAAGGGCTTCCGGCAGAGGAAATTGCGGCCCTGCCGATTCGCGCGGGCAGTACGAAGAACCGGAGCTATATGGAACCACTCAGTGCCCGCAGCTTCACCGATTTCGATTGGTTCGCGGCCCTGGATACGACGGCCTACAGCCGCGAGGGGTGGCCCTATCTCGAAGGCTCAAGCGCACGTTCCGAGCAATAACGTCCTCGCCTTGGCGATGCGTCACGCTCGCGTGATTGTAAGAGGGTTGGGCATCACGCTTTTGGTGAAAAAGGTCATCGCGATGCGGCGGGAACTCGGGTTTTACGCGCAGAAGTCGCCTATTCCACTGACCCCGTGCTGCCCGATCACCAACCGTGCCGATGAGCCACCAAAGTGGGGTA
>JBBRJW010000792.1:0-1820 GCA_038218705.1 Chthonomonadales bacterium
ACCGCGCCATCCACGTAGATGTAGTTCGTGACGTCGTAATGTATAAATCGAAAATTCCGGTTGTCGACCAGGTGAGCGATGTTGTCCGTGGAGCCTGTGATCAGGTTGTCCATGGCCACCACCTCAAGACCCTCGCTCAGGAGGCGGTCACACAGGTGCGAGCCGAGGAAGCCGGCCCCTCCGGTTACCAGTGCACGTGGCATTTCGTTGTTTTCCCCTCGCGCTCTCGTTGGAGCGCCTGAATCACGCAATTCGGCAGATAGGTTAATCGTTTCATTATTCTGCCTGCACGCACCTATGGTAGAGGTCCCGGAGGGGCCTCCGCCACCAATATTCGGCCGACGTACCGAATTCTCCTCCGGCAATCGGGGCCAGGAAGTCAGGCAGACCTCGCCGCCAGCGCGTGGCCGGGAAAAATGGCGGCCTATATCTCCGAAGTACAGGCCTTGCACTTTGTAGCCTCTGGGGCATTGTCTTCTTTGCAGAAGGGGCACGATTTCACAGGAGGCGCAGGGGCAGGTTTCAGCAGCGCCTTTGTGATCATGTAGACAATGAGCGCGATCACGATAAAGTCAATGACGTTTCCCAGGAAATCGCCATACCGGATCGCGTTAACGGTTACCTTGTTCGCGACGTCCGTTGAGGTAGAGAGGACGATTTGGGCCTCTCTCCAATCCCCCTTTGGCAGGATCAAGCCCATCACAGGCATAAGGATATCATTTACGAGCGCAGTGACTACCTTGCCCAGCGCAGCCCCTATGATGACTCCGATTGCGAGCGCCAGGGCGTTCGACTTTGTTAGAAATGCTTTGAAGTCGCCCATCATGATGATCACTCTCTCCTTAGGAACGCCCGAGCCCTCAGATGTGGAGGCGCTCCAGGCTGACTAGTGAGACGAACCGGATGTCTGGTCGGTTCCTGGCGCCGGGCTCCACGCGATCGCACGCACCCACGGGTCTCTATCAAAGCGGAGCTGCTCGAGCGCTGCACGGGCGTCGTGCGCCCACTCCCGCTCGCCCCGAAGCCGCACCGCGGCGAGCGCTCGAAGCTCTCGCGTTCCCGCTCGCGCAAAGTATACGAGCTCCCTCCGCTCCAGGGGCGAGAGTGGGCGGTCCGGCGCGGCGAGCAGCGCGCGAATGGCAGGGACTGGCAGCTGAAGATCGATGACAACGGCCTCGCGCACCTGGTCGAGCGCTCGCCTCGGGTCGCCAGCCTCCCAGAGGCCAGCCGCCTCCGCAAACCGCCTGCCCGCCATGTCATTGCCACCGCCGGCCGCGGCGCGAAGGAATGCCACTCCCAGGTCACGGGCCGCTTGTGCCGTGGTGCCGCAGCGCGGAAGCCGGTCGGGGTATGCCTCGCAGGCCACGAGCCATCGCCTCATTGCCGACATCCGGTTCGCGCGCATGCCGCCTTTCCGGCAGGCGCGCCCTATCCGCAGCAGGTAGGCCGTTCCCTCCGCAGAGGGCTCACCGGGAGAAAGCACGGACGCCAGCAGCCGCGGCTCCGGCACAAATTGAGCCTGCGCTTCTCGCTCGCCCTCCTCCAAGTCGGGCTCCAGCACGCGGTCGAAAGCGAGCGCTGCACTCCATCCACCCCGTCCGATCTGCGCTGACATTCCCGCGGCGACTGACGACACCAGATCGGCCGACCGGCCAAGCGCGGACAGTCCCGGGATCAGCATCTCCGTGATGTCAGAGGCAAAACAGGGCGCACCTGGTGATCGAGCAACAAGCCCGGTCAGTCCGGCTTCGATCGCTCCTCCGCCCGGCTGAGCACGATCGAGCGCAGCACGCCACAGCGGGTCCCATACCAGCTCGCGG
>JBBRJW010000793.1:0-1818 GCA_038218705.1 Chthonomonadales bacterium
CCTCATTAAAGACATATCCCTTCGTGTCTGCGTAGCGCGCCACATCGAGCCAGTGGCGGCCCCAGCGCTCTCCGTACCGCGAGTCCGACAGAAGGCGATCAACGACCTTCGCCCAGGCGTCCGTCGAGCGGTCCGCAAGAAACGCGTCCACGTCGGGAGGCGCAGGCGGCATGCCAATGAGGTCGAAGGTTACGCGCCGAATAAGCGTGCGTCGATCGGCCTCAGCCGCCGGGCTCAGTCCCTTCGCCTCCAGCCGGGCCACCAGAAATCGGTCGATAGGAGTGGGGGCAAGCGCAGCGTTCCTGACCTGCGGCAGCGGAGGCTTGCGAAACCGCTGCAGCGACCAGAAGGGGCGCGCGGATTCGGCTGGCGAGCTTGCGCCGTGCGCTGCCCCGTTGGCCGGCGCTGGCGCACCGGCGGGCCATCGCGCGCCGGCACGAACCCATTCGGACAGCGCGCCAATCTCCGCTGCGGAGAGTGGGGCGCCGGGAGGCATCTTCAGCGCGCCGTCGCGGCGCACCGCGTGGATCAGCAGACTCCTCTCGGGATCGCCCGGCGCAAGGGCTGGCCCTCTCGACCCGCCCCGCCCGACGGCGAGGGCAGAATCGAGTCTCAGTCCGCCAGACTGCATCGTACTGCCGTGGCACGGGGTGCACTTGTCGGCCAGGAGTGGCCGAATAGACTTCTCAAATTGCTCTGCCTCGGCCGGGCTGAGACTCTGCACGGCCGGAGTCTCGGCAGCGCGCCCTCCCAACAGGCAGGCCCCGAGCAGGAGCCCAACTCCTAACGCACCCAGGACGACAGATTTCGATCGTGGCATCGGCGCTCCCCTGTAAGCTGAGCTTTCGTTTCTTATTATGAAGCGCAGGAGCGCGTTTTGTCGCGCCCAATTATTTCGATCAGCGGCCCATGCATTCTGGCCTCAAAAAGTGCAGACACAAAGGAATTCATTCGCAGCCCGGCGAAAGTCCGGCAGGTTACAGAGAGCGCGGTTCCGCGCAGTCGGCACGGTGGCTGATTCGCGCACCGCTGGAGTATCGCACATTGGAATCGCCTGAAAACCTCGAGAGCAAGCCAGTTTCCGCCGAAGCGCTTCCACAGCCTCCGCCCGCCACTCGCACTCCGGGCCGCACCATAGCGCTCATTGTCGACACTCTGCTCTTTGTCCTCTTTGTCGTGGTGGCGATACCTGTTTGCAGCCAGTTCTCCCGGGGCGATCTGTGGCTGGATGAAGCCGACTACACGATGGCAGGGTCGCGCGGCATCCCGGCCAACCGGTGGGATCGCTCCCCCGACCGCCACGATCCGCTCGCGCTGGTACGCCTGCGCCACTACCACGCGCCCCTTACGGCTGAGATCCTCGCCCTCGCGGAGGAGCGATCCGTGGCGGACCGCGATCTCCGCCTCCCGTTTGTTGTCGCAGGAGCGCTCGCCGTCGGAATGCTCTACCTCTGCGGAGCCGCGCTCTTTCCGGACCGCCGAGAGGTCGCAGCCGCCTGCGCAGGGCTGCTGCTGCTAACTCCGGCCTTTCTCCGCATGGCCTCCCATGCTCTGCCCTGGGCGCCCATCATCCTCGAGTTGCTCGTAATGCTCTGGGCGCTCATCCAATTCACTCAGGGCCGACGACCCGGCTGGCTCGTGGCGCTCGGCGCAGCGGTTGGGCTGCTGTTTGTGACATCTGAGATGCTCTTTGTGGCCGTGGTCGCGCTCCTGCTAGCAACTCCGTTCGCCATATTGCCGGCCCTGCGATCCCCCGAGACCCGCCGCTCCACACTCGCTGGACTTGCCGCTGGCGCGGCGGCGGCGACTGTTCCTGGC
>JBBRJW010000794.1:0-1816 GCA_038218705.1 Chthonomonadales bacterium
GGGATCGGCGCTCGAGAAGCCCCTGGAGCACATCGAAGGGGCCGCGAAGCGCGCGGCCAACTTGACCCGCCAGCTCCTCGCTTTCGCGCGGCGACGTCCGGGCAAGCGGGAGGTCAGCGACCTGAATGTCCTCCTGCGTTCAACTCTCTCCATGCTGCAGCCACTGCTTGGCGAGGATGTCACCCTTGAGCTCGTGCTGCCAGGAACTGCGTGCTGCGTGCGTGTGGACTCCGGCCAGATCGAGCAGGTAATAATGAACCTGCTGGTGAACAGCCGCGACGCCATGCCCCGTGGCGGCTCTATCTCGGTGAACCTGGCGCCCATTTTGCCGGATGAGAGCCGGCCGGCAAATCAGAGCTTGTCTCCCGGCGAATACTTCTGCGTATCGGTATGCGACTCCGGTTTGGGCATGACGTCGGAGGTCCTGGAGCGAGTCTTCGAACCGTTCTACACCACCAAAGAGGTAGGGCAGGGGACTGGGCTCGGCCTCGCCACCTGCTATGGAATTGTACAGGCCCACGGAGGCGCGATCGAGGCTGAGAGCGAGCCGGGCCGAGGTTCGACCTTCCGGTTCTATCTGCCCTGCGCGGAGGAGGCTGCCGAGGAGGTCCGGGGGCCGGCTGCTTCAGTATCGGGCGCGCCCTCCACGGGAACAATTCTGGTGGCAGAGGATGAGCCGATGCTGCTCCCCCTCGCCGTAACACTGCTCCGCCGACTCGGGTACACGGTGCTGGAAGCGAGGGATGGCGTGGAGGCGCTCCAGGTAGCGGCGGCGCACGAAGGGTCGATTGACCTGCTTGTTACCGACGTCATTATGCCGCGAATGGGCGGATGCGAGCTCGGCGCGGAGCTGCGCCGAGCTCGTGTGGGCACCCCGGTTCTCTTCGCGACAGGTTACTCGGACGAAGCCTCGCTCGACACAGGACCCTATCCCGAAGGAATGGGCCTTATCCGAAAGCCATTTTCGGCGAGCGCTCTCGCCGCGAAGGTTGAAGAGATGCTGGGTCGGCAGCTATAGCGCGTCTCCGCCCCGGGCTGCGGTTTCGGGAGTGAAGATGCGTGTGCCGAGCACGATCTTCTTCTCGAACGGCTGCTTGTGTAGTATTTTGAGCGCTGTCTCAATCGCTTCAGAGCCGCCTGTGGGGTATTGGAACGTGGCCGCGAGGATTCCATCCTTTACGTACCGCACGCCCTCGGTTGGCAGTCCGTCGATCCCGATGAACTTGATGGTCTTCTCACGGCCCTTACCCTCCTGCTCCGTGGCCTTATATGCGCCATGCGCACTCGGGTCGTTGTGACCGTAGACCGCGGCGATGTCCGGGAATCGGGAGAGCGCGGAAGCCATTTCGCGCTGAGCGTTCGGTTCCAGCCACTGGCAGTCGGCGGTGAAGACAATCTTAATCTGCGAGCCCTTGATCCCCTCCATAAAGCCATTGTGCCGGTCATGGGCCGGAATGGTCGTTTCGAGGCCCTTTAGCTCGACGATGTTTCCCTTGCCGCCGAGCAGCTTCACCATGTACTTGCCGACCTCCGTGCCGATCTTGACGTTATCTCCGCCAATGAAGCACGTGTATTTGTCGCCCTCAACGGCGCGGTCCAGCACAATCACTGGTATCCCTGCGTCCATTGCCTCCTCTACGGGCCGCGTTAGGGGACGGGACTCCTTCGGGCTGATAATCAGAAGGTCGACGTGCTGCTGGATGAACTCGCGCACCTGGGCCTGCTGCGTCTCGCTCTTGTTCTGGGCGTCACGCTCAATCAGCTTGATCTCGGGGTGCTTTGCCGCTGCGGCCTCGACGTCCTTGTTCATCTGCAC
>JBBRJW010000795.1:0-1816 GCA_038218705.1 Chthonomonadales bacterium
CGATGCGATTGCGGTCGCGCTGATGCCCGACCAGATTCTCGATTGATGTTTTTTGCGGACCTGAGAGGAGGCCAATGTGGGCGGTCACGTGGGGAAGCGATTTGGAATAGTGCCTCTGTTCGATCCCTCGGCGGGATCGGCTGTGCGCCAGCCGCCGGTGCGCGGCCGAGGGAACTGGGTGGGAGCGCCAGGGGCGCACTATGATCCGGAGACGAGCACTTTCTACCTGGTCTACCGGGCGAGGGATCCAAAGTCTCGAGGTTACGAATGTCGGATAGCTGCGAGCTCGAACGGAGTCATCTTTGATGACATCTGGGCGCTCTCGCGTACTTCCCTCGGCGCGCTCTCCATCGAGCGGAGCGCGCTTACCTGTGGACTCGATGGCGAATGGCGACTCTATATTAGCTACGTTTCGGCCGAAGATGGACGATGGCGGATCGGCCTGATGACGAGCTCCGAGCCAGACGGATTTCTGGTTTCCAGTCTTCGCCCGCTCTTCACGGATCAGGAAGACAACATCGACGGGGTAAAAGACCCCAATGTCTACCTCATCGGCCGCATGGTCCATATGGTGGTTAGCTACGCGGCCAGAATCGAGGTGCCTGCGGCAAAAGCCGGGAACAAGCACACCAGCGGCGACATCTATAACACTGGCCTTACTCTTTCGCGGACTGCCGCGGCGGTAAGCGGCGACGGTTCGGCCTTCGAGTGGCTTGGCGATGTCTCACCTGGCGGCGGCGCGGAGAAAAGTGGCTGGGATCACTACTGTCGAAGGATAGGGTCCATCCTGCCCATAGATGGAGGTGGGTACCTTGCGTTCTACGACGGAAGCGCCAGTGTCGAGGAGAACTACGAGGAGAAGACCGGTCTTGCGTTCACGTTCGACCTGCAGAAGTACCATCGCCTGGGCGATGAATGCGTGCTCAGCTCTCCGTGGGGGAGCGGGAGCCTCCGGTACGTAGACGTACTGCCGGTTGGCAACGAGCTCTTCTACTACTACGAAATCGCGATGGAAGACGGATCGCACGAGCTCCGCGTTAGCGTGGTAGAGCGAGAGTAGAATGGACTGCCGGATAGTTCACGCTGGCTACTGAAGCTTCTGATAGCGGAAAACACGAATTCTTGCTTACTTGACATCTGTTGTAATAGTATGGACAATGTGAGGGGCGTTGGAAGACTAAAGCGACTGATCGCGCCGGCCCTGCTCGGAGCCCCTGACGTTTCCCCCTGATTGATTGGCGCCCTCCTGTGGCGCGGCGCTGAGGCGGCGGAAGCCGCGACGGCCCTTTCAATGACTATCGATAACGAACCCGGGCGTCGGCTGGCCTGTGGTATCGCTCGGTCGCCATTCCTTAAGTTGACCGTGCCACTGCATGTCTGGCTTTCGAAGAGGCGCGGACTAGCCGAAGTTTCTGGAGAGAAGGAATCACCGTCACATGCTGGAAGAGACGACGCCGCAAGCCTCGGAGCTTACTCTGCGCGACTATATGGACCTCTTGCGTCGGCGCAAGGCGATTATCGTACAGACCTTCATGGTTGTATTTGTGCTTGGCATCGCGATCACATTCATGACCAAGCCGCTCTACAGGACCAGCTCCCGCATACTTGTCGAGGGCAGATCGATGACTTTCTCCTCGATCACGGGAGACAACCCGCTCTCCGGCCTCTTCACGGCCGACGCCGGCCACGACATCACCACCCAGCTCGAAGTACTCCAGGGCGACCGAGTTCTGGCGGATGCCTACAAGGACGCGGACGTGCCACCGAACACCGTTCACCTTGCTGTTCAGCAGGTTACGGGAACAGATATTATCGA
>JBBRJW010000796.1:0-1814 GCA_038218705.1 Chthonomonadales bacterium
CGGAAGGCCTGCCCGTGAGCACGAAGCGCGTGGCGCGGCTCATGCGCGCGGACGGGCTCGCGGCGCGGTTGGGCGACGAAGAGGACGCGCGGCGCGCGATCTTCCGGTACATCGAGACGTCTTACAACCGCAAGCGGTGGCATTCCACGTTGGGCTATGTCAGCCCCACAGAGTGCGAGGAGCAGTTGGAGGAGGCGGCGTAGTTTCTATCAACTCACGCGTCCATTTAATCGGGTTAAGTCCAAGTCCAGGTGCAGTAGATTCCACGCAGGGTGCGAGGAGTGTTTGTCCGAGGAAATCCCTTATGTTGGCTTTCGGCTGATGTCCGCGAACAAGCAAACTGCGGACAGGAACAATCGGGGGCCAGTGAAACGGAGCGGACACGAGACGAGCGCCATTGAGGAGCGCGTGCGAGACCCAGCTTGGAGCGGAGCACAATCGCGTGCTTTGATCGGCCGGGCTCTCTCCATTTTATCGGCAGCTGTCATCGCCATTGCGACGATCACCCCCTCCGGGGAGATGCGCATCCCCGGTTCCCTCTGCCTCATCTGCGGCGAAGTCGGTGGGACTGACGCGGTGCTCAACCTCCTCCTCTACCTACCACTCGGCCTTGGCCTCGCGATGAGCGGCGTTCGCCCAAGGCGGGCGATTTCAGGCATGATCGCAATGACCGCGACCATCGAACTCCTCCAGTGGGCGGTCATTCCCGGTCGAGACGGCGCCCTCGGCGATGTCCTCACCAATAGCATCGGCGGCGGAGTCGGCTTTCTCCTGGGCGTGCACCTGCAATCGATTCTATTCCCCAGCGTCTCGACCGCACGACGGCTGGCGGGAACGTGGCTCTGCCTGTGGGTCGCCATACAGACGCTCGCGAGCTATGCGTTTCATCCGAGTCCAACGGATGCGAAGTATTACGGGCAGCTCCTGCGCCCACTGGGCGACGGTGAGCTCGCGTACCCGGGCCATGTGCTGCGCGCCACGCTTGCCGGTGTATTGCTTCCAGACTGGGACCTCAAGGATTCTCATCGGGCCTACCTTTCTCTCGCCGCGCCCGAAGGCGCCGCGATCGATGTACACCTGATTTCCGACCGCCCGATCGCCGGACGAACACCCATCGCCCGAGTACTCGATGAGCGCCAGCAGGAAGAATTCATGCTCATGGCGGAACCGGGGAACCTGCTCTTTTCGGTACGCACTGGCGCGGCCGACCTCAGGCTCCGCCCGCTCACGTTCAGGATGCCCACGCCAGCGCCCGCCCTCCCCGACACGCAACAGGTCTATGGGCGCTACGGCCCTCCGTACGCGATGATGGGCGAACAATCGCGGGCCGGCTCCGCGCAACGACGCTTTCGCATAACACCCGCATCCGCGTGGCGCCTGATCACACCTGTCTACACATACGCCGACGGATCTCCCCTCGCCAACGTCGCAGACACCGCTTGGCTCTTCCTGCTGCTCGCGCCAGCCGGCTACTGGCTGACATGGCACATGACGGCGCGAGTCATGCCACGCCCCGGTTCACTGGCCACCATTGGCGTTGGTGCAGCCCTTGTCGGTCTGGGATTCGCCGCGGGCCCGGTGTGGTTTCACATGGCAGTTCCCTCATGGTGGGAGGTCCTGGGCGCAACAGGAGGCGTCGCAGCGGGAACGCTGTTCGCGCGCGTGCTCGTCGACAGACATTCCCCTGTGCCGAGCCCATTTCCCGAGTGAGCCCGTGTGCCTGCTGTAGTTTCGGCAAAGTTTTGTTTGCTTTACCGACCTTCTTCAGGATTTGCTTGACGGCGGCGGTCCAGACAAACGGCGTTGGCCGTGCG
>JBBRJW010000797.1:0-1810 GCA_038218705.1 Chthonomonadales bacterium
GGACGCGATCAATATCAACGGTCGTAACGGGCTGGCGTGCGTCACTCCGGTCCGTGAGCTGAAAGAGCCGGTTTCGTTACGCCCCTTGCCGAGCTTTCCGGTCATTCGCGACCTGGTGGTCGACATGACCCAATTCTTCAACCAATATCACTCGATCAGGCCCTATCTGATCAACGATGAACCCGCCCCCGAAAAGGAGCGACTGCAGTCGCCGCAAGACCGCGACAAGCTGGATGGATCATACGAGTGCATCCTGTGTGGATGCTGCACCAGCCAGTGCCCTTCGTCCTGGTGGAACCCCGACAAGTTCGTCGGGCCCGCTGGCCTGTTGCAGGCGTATCGCTTCATCGCGGACAGCCGCGATCGCGCAACGCAGGAGCGGCTGGATTATCTGAACAGCGATATGTACCGGTTATTCCGCTGCCGCACGATCATGAACTGCACGGAGGTTTGCCCCAAAGGCCTGTCTCCCTCCCGGGCCATCGAGAGGATAAGGCTACGAATGATGCATGTTGAGGGCGAGGGCGGCGGACTGGGAGGACATCGAGTGCCGACGATCCGGTGATACTGAGAGCGGACTGCGGTCATAGTGACCTGCCCCGGGAATTTCGAGCCATTCATAACTTGGAAACGGCTCTCGGGTTGGTGGAATCGTAGCGCAGCTTGAATTCGATTGGGGTGAGGTAATCGTGGCTGGAATGCGGCCGAACGTGATTGTAGTGGCGGCGCCAGGTTTCAATGACGACGCGAGCTTCTTGACGGCTGCGAAACCACTCGAGGCTCAGGCATTCGTCGCGGAACTTGCCGTTGAAGCTCTCATCGGTACCGTTCTGCCACGGCTTTCCGGGATCGATGTGGGCGGTGTGAATACCCGATGTGGTCAGCCACTCCAGAATGGCGCGGCTGATGAACTCAGGTCCGTTGTCGGAACGCAAGACCGCCGGTGCCCCGTGCAGGCTTACCAGGCGCGCGAGCACTTCGATCACGCGCTTCGATCGGATGCTGCCGGCCACGTCGATCGCGAGGCACTCGCGGGTGAATTCATCGACCACCGTCAGGCACTTGATCTGCTGGCCATTAGCGCAAGCATCAAAGACGAAGTCGTAGGCCCAGACATGATTCGGCGCCTGAGGCGGCAAGGGACGAGGACGGCCTGTGGCTACACGACGCCGAGGCCGGCGTCGCGGCAGCTGCAGTCCCGCGGACTTCCAAAGGCGATGAGCTCGCTCCGGCCCCATGGGATGGCCTTTGCGTCGAAGGAAGATTCGGATCCGCCGATACCCGTAGCGCGGATACTGCGCAGAGAACGAACGCATTTCTGCGATTGCAGGCGCGTCCTTCTTCAGGAGGATCGATTGGTAGCCGAGCATCGATCGCGCAATCCCGATCAGCCCGCACGCACGTCTGGTTGAATGGCCGCGCTGCGCGATCCATTCAACCTGCTCACGGCGCACCTGCGGGCTCACCACTTTCGCCGATTGAGCTCCTTCATCGTGTCGATCACCATCTCGCGCTCGGCGAGCATGCGCTTCAACTTGCCGTTCTCGGCCTCGAGGGCGCGCAGTCGCTTCACGTCAGCGGGCTCGAGCTGGCCGAAGCGCTTGCGCCAGGCGTACAACGTCTGGTCGCTCACTTTGTGCTTCTTGGACACCTCGGCGATCGAAGTGCGATCGGCTTCGCGAAGCATGGCAACCATTTGTTCTTCGGTGAATCGGCTCTTCTTCATGGGCTCCCTCGGGTGAGTCCAGGAGCCATTCTCTCAAGTTACGATTGGTCCGAAAAACCCGGGCAGGTCAGGGGCATGGCGTCG
>JBBRJW010000798.1:0-1809 GCA_038218705.1 Chthonomonadales bacterium
CCAGACCGAAGTGGCTCGCGGGCGGGAGGAACTTGAGCGCATCCGGATAGTTTCGCCACAGCACGGGGTGGGGTATCCAGATCGGCGGATAGGCGGATGTCTGCGCGTCGGTTTTCACGGAGGTAACGATCATCCAGACAAACGGCACGAGGAACAGCGCCGAGCCAGAGATGAGCACCAGGTGCAGAAGCGTTCGCTTCGTATCCCGGCCGGGCAGCAGCCGCTCACCCGGCGCGCGGCGCGCCAGGACTGCCGCTGCAATGCCCGGGAGTACCGCCGCGCCCCAGAGGGCAAGGCTGCCTGGCAGCATCAGCGCCAGCAGTGTTGCAAGGGCTGGCAGCAGGAGAATTGCGAGGGCAGGCCCGCGCGCGCCAACGCGCAGGGCAATGGTGGCGCGCGTCGCCCAGACGGTGAGCGAAACGTACCCGAGGAGTACCAGCAGAACGGTTACGAGAGGATTCATGGGTTAATTCTGTCTCTATCTATTTGGAGGGGCCGCTCTCATAGTGGACCCAGCGAGGCGCAAGCTTAATCTGCGCCAGAGTAAGCCCCAGTATCAGAAGGAAGAGCACCCAGGCGATGCTGCTCGCGTAGCCCATCTTGAAGTACTGAAAGGCGTTATTGAAGAGGAACACGACGGGAACGAGCAGGGAGTCGTCTGGACCGGTTGAGCTCCCGCCTCCCGTGCCGCCGAGGATATAGGCGGTTTCGAAGGTCTGGAGTGCGCCGATGGTTCCCATAATCAGATTGAAGAAGATATAGGGCGAGAGCATCGGCAGGGTGACCCGCCGGAACTGTGCCCACCAGCTTGCGCCGTCGAGTGCGGCGGCCTCGTAGAGCGTTGCCGGAATCGACTGAAGTCCCGCAAGCCAGAGGATCATACCGCCGCCCGCGCCCCAGAGGCCCATCAGCACAAGGCCGGGCTTTGCCCAGCTTGGAACGGCGAGCCAGCCGGGAGGCGGCACATGCGCGACATGCGAAATGGTCGCCTGCCACAGCGCGTTGATCAGCCCGCGATTCGGGTCGGAGTTCAGGATGAAGCTCCAGAGTACCGATGTAGCGACTACCGGCACGATGGAGGGCATATAGAAGAAGGTCCTGTACCATTGCTGCCCGCGTATCTTGGTGTTCAGTAACATCGCCATCGCAAGACTGGTCATCATGCCGAGCGGAATGCCGATCGATGCGAGATAGACCGCGTTGCCCAGCCCCTTCAGAACGAGTTGTCGATCCTGGTGTAGCAGGTACGAGTAGTTGGTGATGCCGGCCCAGCGTGCCGGGTGAAGCACGTCATAGTCGCAGAAGGAGAGAACCAGCGAGGCGAGGATCGGACCGAAGGTGAAGAGGACAAATCCTATTGCCCACGGAGTTATGAACAGCATGCCGGCGTACGCGTGTCGGCGCGATCGAGCGTTTTCGCCGCGCATCCACTGAACGAGCTTGACCAGTACCGCACCGAGAGCGATCAGCACCAGTACGACAAGCCCGGCAAAGGTGGGGCCGAGCGGCAGAAGGGGATGGCTTTGGCGCGTGTATACCGTGTCAAGCTCGTTCTGGACGGCTGCCTGCCCGATTGCGAGAGAGTGCTCCGGCGTCTCCGCGTGGCGCAGTGCCCGGTCAACAGCCCGAACCTGCTCGTCCCAGAGGCGCTGGCCAACGAAGGTGACCGGCCGGAAGCGGGTTTCGGGAAGCAGGTCGATCGAGAGGCGCTTCGCTTCGTAGTAGCGCTTCGGCAGACTATCCCGGTATGCTGCGAAGACGGCCTCGTTCGACTTCAGGTTCGCGTAGAGCCCCGGGACGAAGAGTCGT
>JBBRJW010000799.1:0-1792 GCA_038218705.1 Chthonomonadales bacterium
AACTTCAGAAAGATGTCGAGATAGTGCCACTCTCCGTCGTACTTCACCTCTACGGTCGTGTGTCCGGGGTTCGACCACCCTACAAAGCGCCACTCCCACCCGGCCGCGCGCCAGAGAGCGCCGAGCGCGGTGTGCAGTCCCCCGCAGAGCGACCATCCATAGACGTTGAAGAGCTTAAGGGCTTCAATGCCCTCCGGCTCATTCGGGTAGTGGAGGTGATAGCAGGCGAGCTGGCCGAAGTTGTAGAGCGCGATCGCCTTCTCGTCGTTCGTACGCGCACCCCGGGTTACGCTTTCGACAATCGCTTTGAGGGAGCTGGTATCGGCGGCACGATCCGGAAGCACCTTTATCCGTTCAACGCGGCGGAGAGCAGCGGCCCCTGCAGAGGCGTTCTCCAGGGTCAGCAGGGATCGACTGCCCAGAAGCAGTCCGCCTGAACGAATGAGGAGGGCGCGACGTGAAGTAACCATACGGGGATCCTCCGCACGCAGCGCTCTCCGTACGCCGGGGGGATCGGCATACTGCAAGAGCGCGAAGAGCAGACGCTACTCGTCGAACTTGTGAAACACGTTGGCGACGAACCAACCGACAAGGCCGAGGTAGCCCGACCAGGTAACCAGCAGCGACGTTAGCCCGATATCCGGGCGGTTGATCTGGCCCCAGGGGGGCGCGAACATAACGAGCGGAAGCCCCCTGATCGCTGCGGCCTGCACCACAATGGTGAGTAGCGCGCCCACGATGAAGAGCCCCATCAAGGCCGCATTGCTCTCCTGGATCATGGCGGTCTTCACGCCATAAATCACGACCCCTATCGCCGGGCCAAACATCAGCATCAAAAGAATAAACCAGACCAGATCGTCGCTGTCCTCGTCCTGCCACGGCACGGCCCTCATCACGGGAAGGAGCATTCCCGCAGCGAATTGCGATGCCATGAGCGGAGCGAGCCAGTAGTCTGGCATCAGGTACCCGAGGAGGGCCGCAACCAGCAGGATGCCGCCAAATACCGCGGCAAAGCGCTTCAGAGAGCGCGGCGAGCCTGAAGTTTCATCGTCCCACAGGAGCACAACATCGGGCGTACGGACTGCGCCCGGGCTTGAGACCATGTCGCCCGTCGTCGCGTCGAATTGCGCGCCTGAAATCGCATCAACCACCTTGCCCGTGTAGTATTTCGACTGCTCGCCCTGGATTGCGCCGACGGCCATCGCATTGCCGTCCATCCGTGTATGCGCCCTGGCTCCGCGCGACATGCCTGCGGCCAGGCCGCCACTCTCGGCATCCGCGGGCGCTTCTGCGGTCGCCATCGGCTGCGAAAGAGGTCGGCCGGCTGGCATCGCGATGGTCGGCGCGGGCTCGCCTCCCGGAGACCCCGCAGGGTTAAGGTACGAGCGCGCCCCAATCCGGCCACTGCCCGCCCCGCCCCCGGAAACTGGTTGGCGCTCCGCAGCCGAGCCTGGGTGGGGTGCAGCGGGCGCTTGAAGAGGCGTGCGCGCTGCGGTCGGGGCCGCGGAGGGAATCGCGAAGGGCTGCCTGGCCGAAGGCATGGACGGCGCGGCTGCAGGCTGCGATGGCGCGTGACGGACGGTTGGTTCAGCCGTCGGCTGAACCGGCGCCTGACGGCTGGTCGGCGCGGGCTGCACTGCGTGGGTCTGGGCAGGCGGAGCTTCTGCCATCGGCCGCAGTGCCGGTCGAGAGACTTCCTGCTCAACGGGAGCGGGCGACGATGTCTCCACTGTCTGACGTGCGGCGGGCGCTGCGGTAGTCGTAAGCCGGGCCGTCTGGCGCGCAGCCGGTC
>JBBRJW010000800.1:0-1791 GCA_038218705.1 Chthonomonadales bacterium
TCGCGGCGGATCCCCGGCTGCGCCCGGGTGCATCCGTTGCAGTCGGTATCGGCAGTCGCGGCATCGCCAATCTCGCTCTGGTTGCTGGAACCGCCGTGGCGGACCTGCGCGCTCGTGGCCTCTGCCCCTTCTTCGTCCCAGCAATGGGGAGCCACGGCGGCGCAACCGCCGAGGGGCAGACGACGGTGTTGCGGGACTACGGTATCCTCCCCGAGGTGATGGGCGCGGAGATTCGCGCCACCATGGAGGTGGACGCGGTCGGCGAGCTTACAGATGCTGAGGCCGGACCCTATGCCGGACACACCGTGTACTTCGACCGGATCGCACACCAGGCGGACGCGGTGCTGCTGATTAACCGGGTGAAGGCGCACACCGATTTCACGGCTGATATCGAGAGCGGAATCGGCAAGATGGCGGCGATTGGCCTCGGCAAGCGAGAGGGAGCGAACTCCATCCACATTCACGGCGCGCGCGGACTGAGGGAGCTGATGCCCCGGGTGGCGCGCTATCTCGCCGCCCACACGAACATTGTCGGCGGGATCGCGCTGCTTGAGAACGAGCTGGGCCACACTTCGGAGGTGCATGCGCTGCGGGCGGACGAAGTGGCACGGGAGCCAGAGATGGCGCTCCTGAGGCGCGCACGAGCGCAAGCGCCGAGGCTCCCATTCGAGCAGCTTGATCTGCTCATAATCGACGAGATGGGCAAGAACATCAGCGGATCGGGCATGGATACTCACGTCATCGGCCGCGGGGTGATGCCATCGATTCCGGAGCAGGAGTGGGGCGGGCCGAACATCGGCATTGTCGCCGTACTCGACCTGACCGCGGAATCGCACGGCAACGCCACGGCGCTGGGCCTTGCAGACCTGACTACAAGGTCTCTGGTGGAGAAGATTGACTTCCGGACCATGCAGATAAACCTTCGAACAAGCGGCGAGGGCGGCATGCTGCGAGGGCGCCTTCCCGTGATCGCGGAGAGCGGCGACGAGTGCGTGCGCATCGCTTATGGCACCTGCGGCAAGGCCGATCGCACCCAGGTTCGTATGGCGCGCATTCGCAGCACGGCCGACACGCAGTTTCTGGAGATCTCCTCAGCGCTGCTGGAGGAGGCCCGCGCAAACCCGGCCCTGCGAGTGGGCGCGCACGGCGGGAAGCTTGAGCTCACTCGCCCGGTGCGCCCTGCCTGGGCGAAAGGGTCAGGCAGCTAGGTCGGCGGGCTCGTCTGTATGGGTGGCTCTGAAGGTCTCTTCAAACGAAACACCCCGGAGCCGGTCCCACTCCGACGCATCTATGCTGAGAAAAGCGTCGACGAGCAGCGGCGAGAACTGTGTGCCGCGGTTCCGGGCGATCTCCTCGCGGATCTCGGTGTAGGAAAGCGCCTCCCGATAGGGGCGGTGCGTCGCCATTGCATCGAGAGCATCGGCGATCGCGAAGATTCTGGCGGTTAGCGGTATCGCCTCTTCCGTCAGACCCATTGGGTAACCCGCGCCATCCCAGCGCTCATGGTGAGCGAGAACCACCGGCAGCGCGGGCGCGAGAGGCGGGAAGCTCGCGAGCAGCTCGGCGCCCTGCTCCGGATGGCGTCGGACCGCGGTCCACTCCACCTCGGTAAGCTTCCCGGGCTTGTGCAGGATTGCGTCGGGCACGCCCACTTTGCCGATATCGTGGAGCAGCGCGCCAAATGCCAGCTCGCGCACCTCACCGGGCGTAAGGTAGGCCAGGTCAAGGCGCTCCGCCTCCTGCGCAAGCCGGAGCGCAAAGCGCGCGACGCGCTGCGAGTGGCCCTGCGTT
>JBBRJW010000801.1:0-1790 GCA_038218705.1 Chthonomonadales bacterium
GATCCCGGCTGGCCCGGCGTGACGCAGCAGCGGGTGTTGCCTGCCGCAGTAAAGGCCATGGATCTCCTCATAGAGCCCGGCCCAGGACAGCCCGCTGACCTGGTTCGGGAAATGCCCGATCGCTATATGCAGCCGACCGTCCAGCACGCGCTGTTCCAGCTCGCTCGGGCTCCCGATGTAGATGTTGATCTGGATGCCAGCCCCTGACGACAGGAGGGCATTCACGGCCCCGCACAGAGGCGAGCTGGCGTCCGTCACTGTGTTGTCGATCACGCCCAGTTGAAGCGTTCCGGTGACGGAACGCTTTTGCTCGTGGGCTTCCATGCGGAAGTTCTCGATCGCACTGAACAGCCGCTGGGTCGCTTCGTGGATCGCACGGCCCTGCTCCGTCAGCAGGAATCCTGCCCGGCCACGCTGGCACAGGCGTACGCCCAGGCGCACCTCCAGCTGGCCGATCTGCATGCTGATCGTGGACTGGCCGACGTTGAGTTCGGCCTGCGCCGCCGACAAGCCTTCGCATCTGACGACTACGTCGAAGACCTTCAGTAGCTTGAGATCGACGTCGTGGAGTTGAATCAAGAAAGACCTCTCGGTGGGCTGGCCAAGGCGGCGGCAGGCTGAAGATTACATCTAAAAATCATGATGTGAACTTCAAAAAATTCAGATTTTACTGATGCATCTCGCTGCCTAAAATAAGTTTTGCTCTTGCACACCACGCAAGGTGCTGACCGTCACTTTCACAGAGAGAACACCCATGAGCATGAACGCCTACCAATCCGGCCGACTCAACCTACCCTTTGTCGGCCACTGCACATTTGCCAAAGCGCCTCCCGTCACCGATTGGGAGCAAATCGACGCCGAGGTCGCCGTTCTGGGTGCGCCGAACGACATGGGAACCCAGTGGCGATCGGGGGCCCGCTTCGGGCCGCGCGGCATTCGCGAAGCCTCGACGCTGTTCTCGTTCGGTCATGCCGGCGCCTACGACTTCGAGGACGACGTAATGTACCTTATGAAGGAGGACGTGCGCATCGTAGACGTCGGCGACGCCGACATCGTGCACACCGACATGGAAAAGAGCAACGCCAACATCGAGTTCGCGGTGCGCAAGTTGCTCGAGAAGGGCGCGATGCCGGTGGTGCTCGGCGGCGACCACTCAGTTCACGCGCCGGTGATCAAGGCCTTCGAGGGCCGCGGACCGATCCACATCCTGCATATCGATGCCCACCTCGACTTCGTCGACGAACGCCACGGCGTTCGCTTTGGACACGGCAATCCCTTGCGCCGCGCCTCGGAGATGGAGCACATCGTCGGCATGACGCAGATCGGGATCCGCAACGTGTCGTCGTCCAACCGCGACGACTACGACGATGCCCGCAAGGCCGGCTCCCAGATCCTGTCGGTGCGCGACGTCCGCCGCCTCGGCACCGAAGGCGTGCTGGCGAAGATTCCCGAAGGTGTCGCGTACTACATCACGATCGACATCGACGGCTTCGACCCCTCGATCGCGCCCGGCACCGGCACGCCGAGCCACGGCGGCTTCCAGTACTACGAGGTGCTCGAGATCATCCAGGCGCTGTCCAAGCGCAGCAAGGGCAACATCGTCGGCATGGATCTGGTCGAGGTCGCTCCGGTCTACGACCCGACAGGCTCGACCTCGATCCTGGCCGCGCAGCTGCTGCTCAACAGCATCGGCTCGATCTTCCACGCCCGCAAAACCGGTGCCGTCGCCTGAGGGGCTGGCGACGCGCCGTTGAAGCAAAGCCCGCAACCGTGAAAACCATTTAGGAGCA
>JBBRJW010000802.1:0-1787 GCA_038218705.1 Chthonomonadales bacterium
TTCGCGGAGAAGGCGGTATCCTCCGGCACGGCGATGGCGAGACCTTCATGGCGCGCTATCATCCCCTCGGCGAGCTCGCCCCGCGAGACATCGTTGCGAGAGCCATCGATAGCGAGTTGAAGCGCCGCGATGTCGAATGCGTCTATCTCGATGTTACGCGCCTCGATGCCCAGTTTCTCAAAACGCACTTCCCGACCGTGTCCGAGAGATGTCTGGCAGTCGGTATCGACATCAGCTCCCGGCCCATTCCGATTGTACCGGCGCAGCACTACCAGTGCGGCGGTGTCGTCACTGATCTTAACGGCGCAACCTCCCTGGAGGGTCTCTACTGTGCCGGCGAAGCGGCGTGTACGGGGGTCCATGGCGCTAATCGCCTCGCCTCGAACTCGCTCCTCGAGGCCATGGTGTTTGGGTACCGTGCGGTGCAGCACGCAGTTCAGAACGTGCGCCCATCGCTGGCCCCGACCTTTGTGGCTCATGACGCTCCCGGGCCCGCGGCCCACTCAGCGCTCATCGGCGAGATTCGCGACCGGGCCAAACGCCGCATGCAACAGAACGCCGGCATCGTCCGCTCCAACAAGCTGCTTTATGAAGCCAGGCAGGATCTGAATGAGTGCGCGGCGATCCTCTCTGAATTCAGCCCGCGCGACGTTGCAGCCTGGGAGTGCAAAAACGTGCTGATGGTCGCCCGGCTGATTGTGGATTCCGCCATTAAGCGGCACGAGAGCCGTGGCCTCCACTACACCCTCGATTATCCCGATTCCCTGGAGAGCGAGCGACACGACACGATCCTCACCTCCTCGCCCTCCTGACCGGAAAGGACGCAAGATGCCGGTCACCGTTCCCGCCCATTGGGCCGATAAACTGGACCGAGAGACCTCCGCGCCCTACTTCGGCGCACTGCAGCGCTTTGTCAGCCAGGAGCGCCAGATGCGTGCGATCTACCCGCCCGAGGATCAAACCTTCGCCGCACTCGCCGCCATTGCGCCCGGCGACGTGCGTGTTGTGCTGCTGGGTCAGGACCCCTACCACAGGCCGGGACAGGCTCACGGCCTCAGCTTCTCGGTTCCGCCCGGTGTACTGCAACCACCATCGCTTCGAAACATCTTTCGCGAGCTGCATTCCGATTTGGGCGCATCGATGCCAGTAAGCGGCTGCCTCGCCCCATGGGCTGAGCAGGGAGTCCTCCTGCTCAACTCCGTCCTCACGGTGCGCGAGGGCGCGCCAGGATCCCACGCCAGACGCGGATGGGAGACCTTTACCGACGCTATCCTGAGCAGTCTCTACGACGCTCCCTATACAATTGTGTTCCTCCTGTGGGGCGCGTATGCTCGTAAGAAGGCGGCGCTCATCGATCGCCGACGACATGTAGTAATCGAGTCTGCCCATCCCTCCCCGCTTTCCGCAAGCACAGGGTTCTTTGGAAGCCGTCCGTTCTCTCGCGCCAACGAGGCGCTGGTGGCCGCAGGCGAGAAGGCCATCGTGTGGGAGCTCCCGTAAGCCATCCGATTTCGGCGCACGAGAGGCCGTGAAAGACATATGAACAGAGGCACAGTCTATCTCATCGGGGCAGGCCCGGGCGATCCCGGCCTGATCACCGTCCGCGGGCGCGATCTCCTCGCGGCGGCCGACGTGGTCGTGTACGACCGGCTTGCGCACCCTTCCCTGCTCGACCACGCACGGCCAGACGCAGAGCGCGTTTTCGTTGGAAAGTCCAGTGCGCACCATGCCATGAAGCAGCCGGACATCAATGCGCTGCTTATCGACCGCGCCGGCAAAGGGCTCTC
>JBBRJW010000803.1:0-1783 GCA_038218705.1 Chthonomonadales bacterium
ATCCGGGCCGCCGCTGGAGGCGAAGAGGCGAAGCTCTTCGGATATGAGCTCTTCCGCATGTACTGCCGATATGCTGAGCGCAGGAAGTGGAAGGTCGATATCATCAACTTGCAGGAGACCGGCATAGGCGGGCTGCAGGAGGCCACTTTCGAGATCGATGGACAGGGCGCGTACAGTCAACTTAAGTACGAGGGCGGCGTCCATCGTGTGCAGCGAGTGCCGGTGACGGAGTCGAGCGGACGCATTCAGACCTCCACCGTAACGGTGGCGGTGCTCCCTGAGGCCGACGAGGTCGAAGTTGAGCTCAACGAGGCCGAGATTCGCGAAGACATCTACCACTCGTCGAGCGCTGGCGGCCAGAATGTGCAGAAGGTTGCGACCGCCATCCGCCTTACGCACGTCCCCACCGGGATTGTGGTGCAGTGCCAGGATGAGCGCTCCCAGCTGCAGAACAAGATTAAGGCGCGCAACGTGCTTCGCACGCGTCTCTATGAGCTGGAGCTTCAGCAGGCGAATGCCGCCGTCTCTGGCGCGCGGAAGTCGCAGGTTGGGTCGGGCGACCGCTCCGAGAAGATACGGACCTACCACTTCCCGGATGGGCGAGTGACCGATCACCGTGTCGGCATGACGATTCACAACGTCGCCGCAGTGCTTGATGGCGACATACAGGGATTCATTGAGGCGCTCACTACCGCCGACCAGGCGGAGAAGATGCGCGAGGGCATGGAGTAGCCGCGCGCTGCTCCGAGCCCGATCACGTTTCGATTTCAATTCGGAAAGGCCGCCCTTATGCAGATGCCCTCTTCCCTTGCGCCAGAGCGCGAGGAGTCGCTCCTCCGCTCCTGGCTTGGCGCTTCGCTCATGGCCATTGTCACCGCCATCACGGCGCAGTTCAGCGCTCATGTTCCGGGCACTCCTATTCCCGTGGTGATGGTTGTCTTTTCTGTCCTGCTGACGGGCCTGATACTTCCGAAGCGCTGGGCGATGGTGGCGATGGCGCAGTACCTGGCGCTTGGCCTTCTCGGCGCACCCGTCTTTGCAGATCACCGGTTCGGCCCGGCTCCCTTCTTTGGCGTGACCGGCGGCTACCTCATCTCCTACCCGATCGCCGTCTTTCTAATGGCCGCGCTGCGAGAGCGGCTGATGGCAAGTCGCCCGCCTGACGCTGGTGAGCCCGTCGCCACTTCCGCGGCCGCCTGCGCGGTTGGCCTGCTCACAATCTACACGCTGGGAACGGTCCAGTTCGCACTTGTGTCGCGCCAGTTGGGAGTTGCGGCAATCCTTCAGGGGGCCCTGATCTTCCTGGCCTGGGACTGTGTAAAGGGTGCGGCAGCCGTAAGCATGGCCTCCGCTCTCCGGCGGGGTCGGTAGCTACGGAGGGGCGAGCAGCAGCCGGTAACCCGTCTGGAAGCATGGATGCCCTCCTCGCGGGCACCGTCCAGCGTCTCCGAGACGCCGGAATCAGTAACCCGGCTCTCGAAGCCCAGCTCATCATTGGAGCCGTGGTAGGCGCTACCAGGGCACAGGTGATCTGTGGGCTTGCGCCCATGCCAACCCCTGTGCAATCCGAGCAACTTGAACAGTGGTTACGCCTCCGGCTGCGAGGCTGCCCACTCGCCTACTTGCGCGGGTCGCAGGAGTTCTACGGCCTCGACCTCGCCTGCGCGCCTTCAACGCTTATCCCTCGTCCGGAGACAGAGCTCCTGGTCGACATCGCCCGCGAGACCTTAGCCAGCTCACCTCCAGGAACCCATCCCCTTTTCGCTGACGTAGGGACCGGAAG
>JBBRJW010000804.1:0-1772 GCA_038218705.1 Chthonomonadales bacterium
CATACTGGCCGCACATAAAGCGCTCCCGCCCGCAGAAGCGGGCGGGAGCATAGTCGGTTCGCCGCGACCTGAGCCTAGCGGGGTCGAGGCCCGCCCGGCATCATCATCGGCGGAAGCTTGTCCGCGATGGAATTATTCATCTTGTACTGGACTATCAGCGTCGGCAGATACTGCTGCGTCTGCTGAGACTTGTAGTTTTCGAGTGCGAGTTGGCGCTCCTCGGCTGGTATCTCCGCTCCACGTTTTTCAACCAGAATGACATGGTAGCCGAATTTCGATTGCACGGGCGCGCCGACCTCGTTCTCCTTCTGGGTGAAGGCGGCAGCATCGAACGCTGGCACCATTATGCCCCGAAGGAAGACACCAAGGCTTCCCCCCGACTCCTTGGAGCCCGGATCATCACTGTTCGCCTTCGCTGCCGCATCGAAGGTAATCTTACCGCTCTTGATATCGGCCGCGATGGCATTGACTTTCGCCAGCGCGTCGGCGTCCAGTTTTGCCTTTTCCTCCGGCTTGGTTTCCGGGGTGACCCCGACCGGCGCGATCAGGATGTGGCGGGCCTGCACGAAGTCGGCCGGGGTAACGGAATGGCCAAGTTTCTTGGCAAGCTCCTTCTCGACCAGACCGGAAAGCAGCACCTGCTGCTTCATAATGGAGCGAACCTGCGCACGCGTCACCTTCTGCTGAGCCAGGAACTGATCGTCCGTAATTGTAGGCGGAAGATTGCCCTGAGTTCGCATACGTTTCAACACTACGGCGAGCTGGGCATCCGCCTGCGCATCCGTGGCGCTGACGCCCTGCTTCGCTGCCTCTGCCCTGATGACTTCCTGCTGCAGCATCACGTTGAGCTGATTGGCAGCTTCCTGCGTTGGCTTATTGTACAGGTACGTGAGCGCGGACGACCGGGTCATTACCGACTGGGCCTTCGGCGTGCCTCCAAAGAGGTCGGTCGCAACCCTATCACCAGTGACCTGCATGATCGCGTTGTGAAAGCTGGGCGGATTGGTCTTCTGCCATTCCGTTATGAACTGGCCCCATGTGACCTTATAGGAGCCGACGCTGCCTACAACCTGGCTGTCGAGGCCCCCTGACGACGTCGGCGCGGCAAGCGCGCTCGCCGGCATAAGAGCTGGCGTGAGCAGCGCGGTACAGAGAGCCGCCGCCTTCCAGGCGGCGGGACAATTCTTCAACATGCAATCAAACTCCTTTCGGGAAACCCGGGGGGGTTCGCACACCGAGTCTTGATACGGAAGAGGAGGGCCGAACCGTTCCGGCGCGTGAGGGGCGGGGCTCGAAAAGCGCCGACTCATTATAACACAATGTGGCGCCGCCGCAGGCTTTCGACACAACAGAAAGCGGGCCCCGGGTTGCTTCTGGCGACCCCGGGGCCCGAGAGTGGTATCCAGCCTAGCGCTGATTGCTCGGGACTGCATAGAGCTGGGGCGCGATGGTCTCGTAGTAGAGATCGGTTGCGCCAGCGCGCGTGCTGGTCCAGAACACCCAGAGCTTGTCGAGGAATGGATCCTTGAACGCGGTGACCTGTCCCTCGTTTACGGCCGAGTCAGTCGGCAGGATCGATTCCGGCGTCGTATCTGCGCCGCCCTGGAGCGTAGCCGGTATCTCGTCGCCCCACGCTACCCGGTAGACGAGATTGCCAGTGGCGCCCTGTGTCGATTGGTAGTTGATCGTTACCAGGTTCCCCTCATCGGCCTCGGTGAAGTAGACCCGTCCGTGCACCCAATCGATGTCGAACGGTCCGTGGGCGTTGTTTA
>JBBRJW010000805.1:0-1766 GCA_038218705.1 Chthonomonadales bacterium
CGCATGAAGCGTGCAGGGATGCGATGGGGCCGGGAGGGAGCAGAGAGCATGCTGCATCTTCTTGCCCAAAAGGCCTCCTACGCGCCGCCCATAGATCGCATGGTCGCATAGCCCTGCCACAAAAGTGAGTCACACCCTGCAGATTGGCGGGGGCAGGAGATGCCGGCTGCCGGGCCGAACAAGCCTGCCAGATCGGTCTGGCAAGGGGGATGCGATGCGGCGACGATGGATGTGCGTGGCTGGCGCGGCAGCAGTGGTGGTCAGCACCCATGCGGGAGCTCAGGGATCAAAGCTCGATTACCGCGTGAGCTGGACCGGGAACAGCCTGAGCGGCCGAAGCGGGTCCGTTCTGCAAGACGTCGCCGACATTTATGTGACGCCGCAGGGCGACCTCTTTACGAATGTCTTCTGGGACGAAGCCGGTGGAAACGTTCAGCAGTGGCGCGCCGGCAAACTGATTGGCACGGCCTCGCATACCCACGGCTGGGGCTATGAGGGCGGCGCGGCTGTGGCCGCGAACTCAAAGTATCTCTTCATCGCGCAGCAGGCCGATAACGAGGGCGGCGGATTAAAGGGAAGTTCCTGGCCCGCAAAGGGCCTCACCTGGGGAGGGGTCTCGCGGCGCACGCGGGCCGACATCACGCGGCCGGCCCCGTTTACAGGCGGAGTTGGCAAGGAGGGCGACGTCCTGCAGGGCGCGTTCCTCGTGGTAGCGGAGGGCGCGCAGGGCAAGCCTGTCGGCATCTCCGGGCTTGCTGCAGACGATCGACGGCTCTATGTCTCCTCTCCGCTCGAACAGGCTATCCGCATCTACGATGCGGAGACGATGACGCCGGTGGCCTCCTGGCCTGCCCGCAGCCCGGGCAAGCTGGCGCTCGACCGGGGCGGCCGCCTCTGGGCCATTCTAGGTCCCGGCCCGGCCTCTCGGGTCTGGTCGGTCGTACAATATCCGGTTGAAGAGGGGAAAACGCCGCTTCGATTGGACTTCCCGCGTGGAGTGGAGCCCGGGGCACTCTGTTTCGACCTGCAGAACCGGCTGCTCGTGGCAGACCGGGGGGCGGACAACCAGGTAAAGATCTACAGCGCTTCCGGGAGCGCCATGCGGCTCGTGGGCACATTCGGCGTGAAGGGCGGCATCTTCAGCGGGCCCGTGCCAGGCAAGTTTGGCGACAAGCGGTTCAACAGACCCACGGGGATTGGCCTGGATGGACCCGGTAACGTCTATGTTGCCTCGAGCGGCTCCGTGGCCGGCGGCTCGACCGTGCTGGAGTGCTACTCGCCCGGGGGCGCGCTTCTCTGGCGGAGCATGGGGCTCCAATTTGTGGACCTGCCCGACGCCGACCCGACCAACGTGAACGATGTCTATCTGAAGGATAAGCGCTTTACTCTCGACGCCTCGCCGCAGGGCTGGACCTACCGCGGCTACACCCTCAATCCCTATCGCTACCCCGAGGATCCTCGGCTCACCACCGCTCCCGCGATTGCATTCGTACGGAACGTCGCTGGCCATAAGCTTCTGTTCACCACCGACATGACCGCCGATTACCTCTCAGTCTTCCGATTCTCGCCCGCTACAGACGGCGAGACCGCCATTCCCTGCGCTCTCTTCGCGAAGCGGCATCAGGATCGTGGCACCGGATTCTTGCGCATGCAGCCGGAAAAGGGCGAGTGGATCTGGACGGATCGAAATGGCGACGGGAAGTTCGATGCCGGCGAAACCGAATCGAATGGAGCGCGAGATTCCGAAGGGATTATGATCCCGGATG
>JBBRJW010000806.1:0-1766 GCA_038218705.1 Chthonomonadales bacterium
ATGCAGCAGTGCTATCATCCCCTTGCTGTCTGCGATATCGAATTCGACCGGATGAACGCCCGGAGTAATGAGAAGGGCGAGTGGCCAACCGTTCAGCCGAAGCTGCTCGCCGGCGCGGCAGTCACCCGACAGATCGCCGTATTTAACGATGAGCTGCAGGGAGCGGCGATTACCCTGCGCTGGCAGCTCCATCGGGCCAACGCAAGCGGCCCGGTCCTGGCCGAGGGCCACGCCGACCTGAAGATTCCGTTGGGCGAATTCAGGACGCAGGAGATCACGTTTACTGCGCCCCAGAGTCTGGGATCGGTGGCTCTCACCGTCTCCGCGCTTAAGGATGGCAAAGTTCGGTTCACCGAGGATAGAATGGTCTTTGAGGTCGTATCTGAGATTACCCCGGCTCTCCGCAATGGCCTCTACCGAATCATCAGTCACCACAGCGGTCTCCCGCTGCAGGGGAATCCTGGGGGCGATCCGCAGCTCTTCCAGGGGAAGAAAGCCGACGCTGCCGCGCAGCTCTGGCGAATCGCCGTCGCTCCTAACGGCGACATCACCCTTACGGATGAGGCTACGGGCATGCGCCTCGCCGCGCCGGCGTCGGACGCGGATGGAGGGAACACGGTTCTCGTCGCGAAGGCCGACGACCCGAGGCAGCTCTGGCGCGGTGAGCCGCAGTCCGACGGCACGTTTACGTTGACGAACCGCGCCAACGGTAAGCTGCTGGATGTCTATGGTCAGTCGCTGGTGCCGGGTGGACGAGTCGCAATCTGGCAGTCGACGGGTGGCGCTAATCAGATGTGGGAGCTGGAGCCCCGAAGTGGTAAGTAGGCTCTGCTCAGCGTACGGGGAACCAATAGAGAGAGGAGCCCGCCGATAATGCTCTGCCGCTATCGCGATGAAAACGGCCTTCGCCGCTGGGGTTGGCTGCGGGGGAATGAGCTGACGACGGTCGATGAGACCGACGTGATGGACACCCTGGTGCAGCCCGAATCTTCCGGGCTCCTGGCACTCGAGCCCGCGCAAGGCGCTCGGCCTGCTTTCACGATTACCGGGAGCGAGGACCGTCGCCTGCTCTCCCCCGTTCTGCCGGGCCAGGAGGTCTGGGCCGCCGGGGTAACCTACGAGAGCAGCAAGCTCGCCCGCATGAGTGAATCGGAGCACGCGAGTGACCTCTACGCGAAGGTCTACTCGGCCGAACGCCCGGAGCTCTTCTTCAAAGCGACGCCCTCGCGCGTTGTCGGCCCGAACGACGCGGTTCGGATCCGACGGGACTCAGCCTGGAATGTCCCGGAACCAGAATTGACGGCGCTAGTCGCCGCGACAGGCGAGATTCTGGGCTACACGGTGGGGAACGATATGTCTTCCCGGGACATCGAGGGCGAGAACGCGCTCTACCTGCCGCAGGCGAAAGTCTATACGGCGTGCTGCGCCCTCGGGCCCTGGGTCATACCTGCCGCGCTTATCGAAGCGGCCAGCCTGCCGGTCGCCCTGCGCATCTCCCGCGCAGGAGCCCAGGTTTTCCAGGACGAGACCACCACTGCCCGAATGCGGCGCACCGTGCCAGAACTGGCACAGTGGCTATTTCGGGAGAACGAGTTTCCACTTGGCGTACTCCTGCTCACAGGCACGGGAATCGTCCCCTCGGACACATTCACGCTCCAATCCGGCGACCAGATCGCCATCGAGATCACTGGCATCGGGACACTCTTGACCAGCGTAGCATGAGACTGACAGTTGAGGCAGGAGAACCCGTAAGAGCACGGAGTTAG
>JBBRJW010000807.1:0-1764 GCA_038218705.1 Chthonomonadales bacterium
GGCGTGGGAGTTCCACTCGATGAGGGAGAACGAGAGCGCGGCACACTGGAAGGTCTGGAAGGATGCTGACGTCGCTGCGAAGTTTACGCAGGATCGGCGCAGAGGCATTCTGGGTGGCTCGGAACAGCTCGCCGTTCTGGCGGACCTCATCGCCCGGCAGCAGGGAGACGGCGCCCCGCCGCGTATCCTGGATCTCGGGTGTGGCGACGGCGTGCTGATGGAGACCGCGCTCACCAGCCTGCCCGGCGCAGACGGAGTAGCGCTCGATGGCTCGGCGGCCATGTTGGATCGCGCGAGAAAGCGCCTCAGCGCGTCCAACGGCTCGAGCATCCATTTCGTGGAACGCGATTTTAACGAGCCCGAGTGGGCAGTGGATTTACCGATCAAGCAGTTTGATGTTATCGTGAGCGGGTTTGCCATCCATCACAGCGAAGATACGCGAAAGCGGGCGCTCTATACGGAGCTGTTCGGGCTGCTCGCTCCCGGCGGTATCTTCATCAACACCGAGCACGTGGCGAGTACCAGCGATATCGGCGAGGAGCTATTCGAGCGCGCCTATGCCCGGTGCATTGCGGCAGCCCGGGCGGCCGAGGGCGTTGAAACGAGCCCGGAAGCGGTCTACCACGAGATCACAACCCGGCTGGACAAGTCCGCCAACCGCCTCGTGCCGGTTGAGGTTCAACTCGGATGGCTCCGAGACTGCGGATTTGTGAACGTGGATTGCTACTGGAAGTACTATGAGCTTGCGATCCTGGCGGGAACCCGTCGGCGCTAGAGTTAGATCAAGGAGAACAGAGGCGTTATGGCAGCGAAAGTCTACTACGATACGGATGCGAATCCCGCAGAGCTGAAAGGCAAGAAAGTTGCGGTCATCGGCTACGGCAGCCAGGGCCATGCACACGCGCTCAATATGAAGGAGTCGGGCGTCGACGTTATTGTCGGGCTCCGACCCGGCAAGTCCTGGGACGCGGCTGAGAGCGACGGCCACACGGTCGTTCCTGTCGCCGAGGCCGCAAAGCAGGCGGACATCATCATGATCCTCGTGAATGATGAGTACCAGTCCGCGCTCTACAAGGAGCATATTGAGGCGCACCTCTCGCCCGGCAACGCCATCGCCTTCGGGCATGGCTTCAATATCCATTTCGGCCAGATCGTACCGCCTGCCAACATCGACGTCTTCATGGTTGCTCCAAAGGGGCCCGGACACCTGGTGCGGCGCGTCTACTCCGAGGGCAAGGGCGTTCCATGTCTGATCGCCGTGCATCAGAACCACACGGGCAATGCCAAGAACATTGCTCTGGCATACGCACAGGCAATTGGCGGCACCCGGGCGGGAGTTCTCGAGACAACCTTCCAGGAGGAGACCGAGACGGATCTCTTTGGCGAGCAGGCTGTGCTCTGCGGCGGGACCACTGCGCTCGTAAAGGCCGGCTTCGAGACCCTCGTCAATGCTGGCTACCAGCCGGAAATCGCTTACTTTGAGTGTATGCACGAGCTGAAGCTCATTGTCGACCTGATGTATGAGGCGGGTATCGCAGGAATGCGCTATTCGATCTCGGACACCGCTCAGTTTGGCGATATGACCCGCGGTCCGCAGATTATCGACGAGCATGTGAAGGTTCAGATGCGCGAGACGCTTCGTCAGATCCAGAGCGGAGAGTTTGCCCGTGAGTGGATTCTTGAAAACCGCGCCGGCCGGCCGGTGTTCCGAGCTCTTGACCAGCGCGATCGTAACCACCAGATTGAGAAGGTGGGTAAGGAGCT
>JBBRJW010000808.1:0-1763 GCA_038218705.1 Chthonomonadales bacterium
CCGGGGTCCACACCGCCATCGTCGGCACCACGAATCCCGACAACGCAAGGCGCAATCTCGCTGCTGCCAGTCGCCCGCCGCTCCCCACGAACGCAGTGGATGGCATTCGTGAGGCGTTTGACCGTGCTCAGAGGGCGAGCGGCGACCCGTGGCCCGCCCTCACATAGACCACGGGCGCACAGCCCCTAGACGCCGAACGGCGTCGCGCCCTCGGGCCCGAACCACGCATAGTCGGTCTCATGCCCCTGGAGCTTCCAGCGGCGCGGGCAGTTATTGGTGAGCCAGTCCAGTGGCTCACCAACGGGCTGCGCCACAGCGGCCGCCGCAAAGGCCGATTTGAGCGCCTTCGCCTGCTCCGGTCCGACCGCCTCTGCTTTGGCAGAGACGAAGAGAGGCGTGCCACTTCGAGCCACCAGGTCGAGCCACTGCCGGTTCAGGCTCCAGGCAACATCCTTCGTGATACCCACGCAGTCCCCGTCTGCCGCGTAGAGAGTGTCGTGCTGCCCGGCGCGGAACGCTAGGCTGTTAACACCCATCTTCCGAGTGCGCTCCCAGACACGTCCGCTCGTGTCGTCGCCGATCCGCGATACCTCGAACAGTCCGGCAGATAGCAGCCCGACCGTGTTGCATCCGATCAGGGTGAGATCCCCGGCCGCCTCGCGGATAGTGCGATAGAGAGTTGAGATGATCTCTGCGTTCGTGTGCGATCGGGCTGTGAACTGCCACCCGTCCGAGATTGGCGAAGCCCCCATTTGAAAGCCCCATCGGCCAAGAATGTCGACCGTGCTGAAGTCGTGCTTGATCAGCTCGTAGCCCCAGCTCTTAACGCGGCGGATGTCCGTGGCGACCTGCTTGAGCACCTCTGGCACCGTCGGGTCGAGCAGCGAGCGGTCACGCCTTAACCGCCAGCCCTCGGGAACCGAATCGCCATAGGCCGACAGGGGCCGCATCCAGAGGCCCGGTCTGGCGCCCGCCCGTTTGATCTCTGCAGCCAGGGCCTCCATCGAGGGGAAGCGGCTGTTCCCACGCGCCCATGACCCACCGTTCGCCAGATCCTGCCAGCCGTCATCGATTACGGAGAAAGGACGGTTCACGCCGCCAGGCGAAAGCTCCACCAGACGGTGGGCATCCTCCACGAGCCGCTTCGAATCGTTATTGCCATAAGCGTAATACCAGTCATTGCTTCCGTACACGGGTTGCGCCGGGAGCCGGGGCTGCGGGCACATCAGCGTACAGAGAGCCCGCTGCACCGCGAACGCTGTCTCGCCGGCACGGCCCTCCCGGCAGATTACAGTGGCTGCCGCGAGCTTCCGCTCGCCGAGCTCGACGCCAACTCCGCCGCTCCGGATGTCCGCCCAGAGGCTGATTCCGGCGTCATCGGCCTGCCAGAAACAGAGCACGCCAGCGCCGACCTGAACCCCGTACCCATGCGTCTCGCGCCCATTGTGCGCCAGGAAGTACCAGGGCATGGGGCGATCTGGAACAATGCTTCTCCACTCCAGGTCGCCATATCCGCGCTCCCAGGCATCGCCGAGGGCGAGCCGAATAGCGCTCTGGTCGCCGTGCCAGCGGAGGTGCAGCCGCAGCAGCGCGGTCGTTGGCGCGGCGAGCTCGATCACGAGCCGTCCGTTATGAACCACGGTGGTAACAAGAATGTCTCGCTCGCTCCAGCCGCCTGGAGTGCGGTTGAGCGTTACCATCTCATGCTCGGCCTGCACGCGCACAAAGTCCGGCGGCCGTACGATATTCACGAATCCAATTGC
>JBBRJW010000809.1:0-1762 GCA_038218705.1 Chthonomonadales bacterium
CTCGCGCGTAGCGGGCGGCGAGACTCCCGAACGCTTCCGAGATACCCCAGACGCGGTCGCGCTCGGGATGGATGTTTGTAAAGAGGCGCAATATGCGCGCGCCGTGGGTGGGCCGTGTAGGAAACGCGTCGATGTGCATCAGGTCATTTCGATGGCGCAGAGCCAGGTTGCGCCCCTTCTCCTCGACCGGGCGGAAGCTCGCAAAATCGACTCTCCAGGCCGCGGAGTAGTCGGGAAGCAGCCGCGCCAGCCACATGAGAGATCCCTGGGAGTAGCGTTCGAGAATCGCGCGCATTCGCTCAGCACCCTCAGCATGGAGTCCGTCGACCCCGGTGACTCGCCCGAGTTGCGGCTTGTACGCAATATTCTTGTGCGACCCACTGCTCGATTGCCGCTGCGACCGGAGGAAATCGCACTCCTCGGCCGATGGCACGAATGGCGCGGCCGGAGCCATCAATACCCCGCCCTCCTCGAGCACACGGTAAAGCGCCGCCGGATCCTGCGTCTCGACCTGGCCAGCATCCAAAGTCAGCAGTGTCATGGTTCGATAACTCCGATGCACCCGATACAAAACGCCCGCAAGGCAATCTGTCTCTCCATCACGCAGCCGAAGGGTTTCCCGGTACAGAGAGCCCGGTCGGTTACGAGCATGGATGGCCGCCGCCCGCGGCCGTCCTCACTGCCCTGGAAGCTCATTGGCCGCTTCCCCGGCGATCGCCTTGCGCAGCCTCGATAGCACCTCATGCGTCTCTACTGCGCCCAGACACCGTGGATAGGGGTACTGACAATGGTGCCACTCACACCCGGAACCGCACAGCTCGCGATGGCTCACGACCAGATCCCGCTGGCCGTACGGACAGATGCGGTCCGGATCCGTCGGGCCCACCAGCGAAACCACCGGACGGCCGAGCGCGGCCGCGAGGTGCCCCGAGCCAGTATCTCCACAGACGTGCGCCGCAGACATCCGCAAGACAGCCGCAAGCTGCTTCAGGCTTGTGCGGCCCGCCAGTGTTGCGATCGGCGTATGCGCCGCCGCCTGTACCTGTGCCTCGACAACGTGGTCGGCAGTCACCAGTACGGCGCGGATGCCGAGGTCAGACTGAATCGCTTCGCAGAGCCTGGCATAGCTCTCCGGGCTCCACTGCTTGATGGGGAGAGCGGAGGCCGGGTTGACAGCCACAAACGGCGCGCCCTCAGCAATGGAGTGCTCCATGAGCATGGCCCTCACAGCCGCTTCGTCCCCGTCTGAAATGAAGAATGGAAACTCGGGCTGCAGTGGGCTCGCCCCCAGGTATCGCGCCACATCGAGATACTGATCTACGATATGCACGCTCTCCGGCTGGCGCGGTATCGCCCGCTCTACGAGCCGCGCGCCCTCACGGAGCCAGTGGTACCCGAGCCGGACCGGAGCCCGCGAGGCCGCCGCCACGATCGCGCTCTTCGTGAGCCCCTGCAGGTCGAGCGTAAGGTCAAAGCCTCGCTTGCGAACTGCCCGCAGGCTCGAGAGGTAGGCCCGCCGCGCCAGCGTCGTTCGCGACTGAGCGCCGCGGACCTTCGGCATCTCAAGAACCTCGCACAGGGTTGGATTTCCCTCCAGGAGTGGCGCAAAGGGGGTCTCCACAATCCAGCTAATCTCGATCCGGGGATAGGCCGCATGGAGGGCGGCGGCAACCGGCAGAGCGTGTATGATGTCGCCAAGGGCGCTCATCTTGATAATCAGAACTCTGTGGACGCCGCTCATGTCCGGCGCGTCGGGCGTCCG
>JBBRJW010000810.1:0-1745 GCA_038218705.1 Chthonomonadales bacterium
GAGATTCTGCTGCTCCTGCACCGCTGCGTTCACCTTCTCGAATGGCTCTACAAACGGGTTATCGAGGAACTCGGCCGCCAGATTGATCCCCGCTGCGAGCTGCTGTCCGGTGAACTCCTTCGACTGGTCCCCCCAGGTCACATTGTAGCGTGCCGCCTTGCCGCCACTGACCTTCAGGGTCAGCCGATTCAAATCCTGGTTAAACGGCAGGAAATCGAGGACCCCGCGAGCGGTCCCGGTTGACGTGAGGTCGCCTGCCGGAAAGCAGAATGGGTAGCGGCGGCTCTCGAGGGTGACGGTGCCCTTGCCCGATGCGGTGACCTTGTGCCCGGCCGTAGCCGTGGCCCGCCCGGAGCGCAGATCCATGGTGATGGCTCCGATTTTGCCATCGCATCCAAGGGCCTTGAGAAACGCGTAGGCCATTACCAGATGACCGTTGTTGTCCGGGTGAACGCCATCGCCACCTGCCAGATTGTAGGAGTTGCCGTATTTTGCTTTTGCCTTCGCCATCACATCGCGCATCGGCGAATAGACGTCGGCGAACACGACTTTCTCCTCGGCAGCCACCGTTCGGGCGATGTCTCGCATCTTGCCCAGAGTTTCGTTGTACATGGCGGCGGCTTCGGTAGACTTGTGGAATGCATCGCTATCCACCGCGCCCGCGGAACCCACCACGATGAACCGAGCTCCGCTCTGCTTCATCAGTTCGACCATGCCCGTGAGGTTCTTGTGGTACCACGCGGATTTGTCGTCGGTCATAGGTGAATAGCCACCGTCGTTCATACCGTAGCAGGTCGTTGCGACATCAGGCTTGAACCAGACGAAGTTGTTCGGCATCTTGTTGAGGAAGCCTGCGGCCGTCTCGCCGCCCCAGCCGAACTGGAGCGTGCGCACCTTCAATTCGGGCCGGCAGGCGAGCAGATAGTCCTCCATCAGAACCGAGTACCTCTTCTGCTCAGTAATCGAGTCGCCGCAGATAGCTACCTTGTCGCCTGGATGGAGCGCCGCAGCCGGCGCAGGCGCGGCGAGCGTCCGCGCGCTCAGTCCAGCCAGGAGCAGCAGGCTCAGTTGCCATTTGAATCGCATGGATAATCTCCCTTCCAATCATGCTTGGGGCTCGCTTCGTCGGCGCCCCGCAGGATGACACGTTCGCCCTGTTGGGCCGGCATTCCTCTTCAGCCTCGGCCTCGATGGGCTTCGTCTATCGCAGCGCGAAGGTTGACCCAGGGAGTATCGCCGGGCACGGTACAGTCTGCGCCGAGCAGGAAGCGCTCGGACCCGGCGGCCAGAGCCGCCCGTGCGGCGGCGCGCGCATCGGCCTCGGTGCCAGTTGCCAGGGGCCCCTTGCGGTCCATACCCCCCAGGAATGGGCGGTTAAAGAGATGGCCCACCTGCGTCGGTGTCATGGCTGTGGTTCCCACTTCCAGGCTGCAGTTCACGACCTGTCCCGGATACTCCCGGAACGTGCTGAGCGAGTCGTAACCGCCGAGCTCGGCACGATGATAGTCGCAGATATGGAGAATGTTGAATGGGCAAGCCTCGTTGATCTCATTCATGATCGCGAGGTCGTAGGGCTTAATGTACTGCGTGAAGATCTCCGGGTCCGTAAACCGTCCCGACTCCGCGCCCTGCGTGGAGTGATAGAAGCCATCGACCCCAATGCGGATGCAGGCTTTTGTGAACGTGCGGAGACACTCGGCTGCGATCTCAATTCCGCGCACGGCAGCCTCCGGGTCCTCCTCCAG
>JBBRJW010000811.1:0-1737 GCA_038218705.1 Chthonomonadales bacterium
CTGCCGGATGGAGCTCTGCGGTATCTATCGCAACAACGCAAAGGGGTACTCCACCGGCTGGGAGGCCGGAGGGCTCAAGGTGACGATGTCGCGGCGGTTCGTCTTTGACCGGTGCCGGGTAATGGATAACCGGGGATGCGGAATCTGGTTCGACATAGGCAACGAGGATACCGAGGTTGCGAGCTGCTATATTGCCGACAACGACGAAGCGGGCATCTTCTACGAGATCTCCTATGGCCTCCACGCGCACGACAACCTGATCGTGAACAACGCCAACGCAGGGGTGTCGGCCGGAGGCGGGTGGGCCACGGGCGGTATTACGCTCTCGTCATCGGAATCGTGCGTGGTCGAGAACAACACGCTGGCAGGCAACCGGGACGGGATCGACTTCCGCGAGCAGGACCGAACTACTCCTCGCATCGGCGGCAGCGGGCCGGAGGTTCGCATCTTCAATAAGGGGCACATATTCCGCCGGAACCTGACCGTCTTCTCCCAGCAGTTCAACGTCGGCCTCTTCTTCGACACGAGCTTCTTCGGAAAGCACCCGAACCAGGCTGTGGCCGGCCCGGCTTCGGAGGATCCACGCACGCTCAGCCTGAAGTTTGAGGGGAACGTGTTCGAGGCCCTGCCGGGCCGACCGAACTATCAGTACGGCGCGCCGTGGCGGCCGCTGAGCAAGGCCTTTGACGCACCTTCTGCCTTTGCGACCGCTTCTGGTATCGCGGATACCTCGACCGAAGGCGCACCTCAGTTCGTGAACGCTGCCGCAGGCGACTGGCGCATTGCGCCCGGCGCAGCGCGAATCGCTGCAGGGGTGAGGGACTTCAGCACGATCCCGCTGGCCGCAGGGCTGTGACCGGGATCGACGGGAGAGAATCTTGACTACTGGTCAGTCCCCCGCGGCTATAATGATGGAGCGCTTCGGGTTCACGGAGTTTCGGCCGGGTCAGGAGGAGGTGATCGACGCGCTCCTTAGCCAGGGAAGGGCGCTTGCGGTCTTCCCGACGGGGGGCGGTAAGTCCCTCTGTTACCAGCTTCCGGCACTGCTCTTCGAGGGGCTTACGGTGGTGGTCTCTCCGCTGATCGCGCTTATGAAGGATCAGATCGACGCGCTGCGGCTGCGCGGGATTCCGGCATCCCGGCTCGACTCGTCCCTCACTGCGGACGAGGCGCGCGCTGTGAAGGATGGGATGCGGAGCGGCGAGGTGAAGCTGCTCTTTGTTGCGCCAGAGCGCTTCAACAACGAGCGCTTTGTGGGCGACCTGGAGCGGAGCCGCATGGCGCTCTTTGCGCTGGACGAGGCTCACTGCATATCGGAGTGGGGACACAATTTCCGTCCGGATTACCTGAAGCTCGCTCAGACAGCGCGGGCGCTCGGAGCAGAGCGCGTCCTGGCGCTGACGGCGACCGCGACGCCCGCGGTCGTCCAGGATATCTGCAGCGCGTTTGAGATCCCTGCGAGCGGTGCGATTGTAACGGGGTTCTACCGGCCAAACTTGAGCCTGTGCCTGACCCCCACTGCCGCCTCGACTCGCGAAGCCCTGCTCCTGAAGCGATTGACCACCAGGACCCGTGGAACGACGATTGTCTACGTGACATTCCAGAAGGGCGCAGAGCGGCTGGCGGAGACCCTCGTGAGCGCCGGGCTGAACGCGCGCGCCTATCACGCGGGCATGGAGCCAGAGGAGCGAACCGCCGTTCAGGAGTGGTGGATGAGCACCCCTGAGGCGATTGTCG
>JBBRJW010000812.1:0-1732 GCA_038218705.1 Chthonomonadales bacterium
CCAATCAATATGACGGATCGGCGACTCCGCAGCTGGCCGCTGCCGGACCCGGACAGTGCCGGAGACAAGAACTCTCGCGGCCGCGTGCTGATCGTGGGAGGGGCGGCCTGCATGCCTGGCGCGATCCTGCTTGCCGCCGAAGCTGCGCTTCGCGCCGGCGCAGGGAAGCTTCAGATCGCGACCTGCAATTCGATCGCCCCCCACGTTGCCGTGGCGACGCCGGAGGCGATGGTAGTTGGCCTCGCGGAGACCAGCGAGGGAGGGATTGACCCGAGCTCGGCAGAGAGGCTGCTGGAACTGGGCGAACAGGCAAACGCAGTTTTGCTGGGCCCGGGAATGGTGGATGACGAGGCCGTTGGGGCACTGCTCCGCGCTCTCCTGCCTAGAATGAGCCAGCCGACGGCAGTTCTCGACGCCGGCGCGCTGCTGGCCCTGCGGCCGGAGTGCCTCGCTGGATTGCGCTCGCCGGCCGTGTTGACCCCGCACGCGGGCGAAATGGCGGCCCTTATGGGGATCGACAGGGAAGAGGTCGAGGCGAGGCCGCGGGAGATCGCGCAAGCAGCCGCGGATCGCTTCCAGGCGGTGGTCGCGCTGAAAGGGCGGAAGACGATCGTGGCTCAGCCGGGCGGTCGAGCATACTGCAACCGTGCCGGCAATGTGGGGCTGGCTACCTCGGGGTCCGGTGACACCCTGGCCGGGCTCGTTGCTGGCCTGGCGGCGAGAGGGGCTGCTCCCGTTCAGGCGGCAGTATGGGGAGTCGGGCTCCATGCGCGAGCGGGCGATAGACTTGCGAGACGGGTGGGGCCCATCGGCTATCTGCCCCGCGAGTTGCTCGCCGAGGTGCCGCGGCTGATGATGGCTCTCACGGATCAGGGACGCTGACAGGAGGCGCTCAGTCGCCAGGTACGAAGGCGTGATAGATGGCGTTTATGGCCGCACGGTAGTCCTCCGACTGAACTCCAGTAATGATGTTTATCTCGGAGGCGCCCTGGTTGATCATCCGGATGTTCACCCCGGCAGCAGCGAGTGCGCCGAAGAGTCTGCCGGCAATGCCGATCTGATAGCTCATGCCCTGCCCCACCGTTCCAATGAGGGCGAGACCTGTTATTACCTCAATCCGGTCTGGCTCCAGGAGGCGGCGCAGCTCTTCCAGAACACTCTGCTGGCAGTGCGCGATCTCCTCGTCCCGCATCACTACCGACATGGAGTCGATGCTGCTCGGCATATGCTCGTATGAGATTCCATGGTGCTCCAGTACCTCGAGGACGCGGCGTCCGAACCCGCGCTCGATGTTCATCATCGACTTCTCGATCTGGATGGTCGTAAAACCGGGTTTCCCCGCAACTCCGACTATTGCCAGATCATTCAGCGGTCGCGCCGCGCGGATCCAGGTGCCGGGCTGATCGGGAGAGTTCGTATTTCGGATGTTAATCGGAATCCCTGCCTCACGAACCGGGAAGATCGCCTCCTCATGGAGAACGGTTGCGCCCATGTAGGAGAGCTCCCGGAGCTCGTGGTAGGTGACTTCAGCGATGGGGCGAGGATTTGCCACGAGACGAGGATCCGCCATCAGAAGGCCATCTACGTCGGTCCAATTCTCGTAGGCCGCGGCATTGACCGCGCGGGCAACGATTGCGCCCGTGACGTCCGAGCCGCCTCGTGAGAACGTCCGGATGTTACCGCTGCAGTCGCTCCCGTAGAAACCCGGCACCACGAAGAGCCCGTTGCCGCG
>JBBRJW010000813.1:0-1731 GCA_038218705.1 Chthonomonadales bacterium
GCGTTTGTCTGTCCTCCGGAACATCCGCTCGACTCGAGGACCGAAATCTCTCTGCAGGATCTTAACGGGCTTCCCTTTGTGGGTTTTGCCGACCATATCCCGACCCGGCGCTTGATCGACACGCACCTTCGCGAGGCCGGAGTTCATATTAAGATGGTGATGACCTTCGATAATATCGAGACCATCAAGAACCTGGTTGAGATCGGCTCAGGCGTCTCTCTTCTTCCCGAGGATACTGTTCGGCAGCAGGCTCGCGATGGAAGCCTGGTTGTGATTCCTCTTCGGGAGGCTGACCGCTTCACTCGACCCGAGGCGCTCCTGGTGAAGAAAGTCCGATCGCGGCGCGCTGCTGTTCGGGCCTTTATCGCTGCCATGCGCACCGAGCCGGATAGTTCCGCGGCTCTCATTGCGGCCACAGTGGATTAATCTCCGCTAGCGCCTGGCCAGAGAAGATCGCGCGCTTCGAAGACGGGGCCCTCCATGCAGGCGAGGGCAGCCCGTTGGGCGCCCTCTGCCTCTGGATCCCGTACGGCCACGGCGCACTCCCCGCAGGTGCCCACGCCGCAGGGCATGGGCGTCTCAATTGAGAGCTCGCACGCGAGGGCCCTTCTGATCGCCACCGCGCCGATGGCCCGAAGCATTGCCATCGGGCCACAGGCATAGAGTGCCGGGGGGGCGCCCGGCGGCAGTGCGTCCAGCAAGCCCGGCAGGTGTTCCGGCGCAAGTCCTCGCGCGCCGTGACTGCCGTCGTCGGTCACCGGATAGAGGCTCACCGGGAGCTCGCCGAACTCGACCATTCCAACCAGCAGCTCCTGCGTGCGGGCTCCGTTGAGCACGATCACCCTCTCTGGACCAGCGCCGCCCGCGCAGAGCGCCCGGGCAAGAAACGTGAGCGGCGGCGCGCCGATTCCGCCTGCAATCAGCAGGTGCCGCGCCTCCGGATCCACACTCCAGGTGAACGGCCTGCCGAGCGGACCAATCAGCCAGACGGTGTCGCCTGCCTCCTTGCGAGCAAGCTCGCTCGTGAAGGAGCCGCGCGCCAGATAGAGCACGCTCACCGTCCCACTCGCTGGATCGACCCGACAGATGCTGAAGGGCCGTCGCTCCAACGGGTTCCGGGGATCGCCTACCTGCAGCTCCATGAATTGGCCGGGTCGGGCTGAGGCCGCAATCTGCGGCGCGTGGAAGAAGATCTCGAACTCGTTGCCGACGATGCAGTTGTGGGCAACGACCGGGGCGCAGACATCGTAGCGCGCGCTGGCGGTTACCGGCGGAAGAGTGAGGGCCATTAGCGGCTCCCTTCTTGAGCGCGATCGAAGGTGATTCGCACGGGCGATTCGCTCGCAACGGCGCGCGTCAGTGTGAGCCGCTGCCACCCGGCGCGCAATCGTGTCAGGCCGCCCGGCAGCACAGGCGCTCCGCCACCGAATCGAACGGCGACACCGGCCGAATCCATCCTGACGCTGAATCTTCCAGCCGGCAGCAGCGCCATGGTGGCCGCCCTCTTTGCCGGAACGGTGATCGTAAACGAACGGGCATCTGCAAGCGATCCTGCCAGTCCGTGCAACAGATCGGCAGGCCGGAGCAGAGCGCCGTCTGCCGGAACGCTCAGAGCGCGCGCGTCCTGAAACCGACGGCTCCCATAGAGCTGGTCAATGGCCAGCACCAGCCCGATGTAGCTCTCCATCGCGTCGGCTCCGCGCGCTTTGAGGCGCACAAGGTCGGCACCCT
>JBBRJW010000814.1:0-1724 GCA_038218705.1 Chthonomonadales bacterium
GACGCTCAGTTCCACCCGGAGAGTCTGGATGCCAGGGACGTAGACGCGAGAGCTGCAGCGCTGACCGATCTTGACCGCACCAGTGGTGATCTCGCGACTGCGTACATCGACGGCCTGAAGGCGGCCAAAGCCCTGAAGGAAGCGAAGAAGGCCGACGCAAACGGCCAGACACCGGCCCGGCCCGCCGTGGGGAAGCTGCTCGAGCAGCCCGGAGTCAGCGTCGCAGCCGCGCTCGGCGAGCTGGCGGAGCGGAGACTTCTCTACGCCATCGAGTCGCCGAGGCAGCTCCAGGAGGTGCTGGTAGACTTTTGGACCAACCACTTCAACATCGACGTGAAGAAGGGGCCATCCCGGGTTTACAAGATCGTCGATGAGCGCGAAGTAATTCGCCCACACGTTTTTGATAAGTTCCGGACGCTCCTGGAGGCATCCGCCAAGAGTCCCGCAATGCTCTTCTACCTGGACAATGCCCTGTCCACCCGGAATTTCGACGACCCCGCCACCGCGCCGAATCTCGCAGCGGCCAATGGCGCAGCAGGCTTCGGCTTCCGCGGGAACCGGGCGGCGCCAGGCGCGGGCCTGCTTGCCCGGATCGCCGCCCGGCGGGCGGCAGCCGGCCAGCCTGCTAAAGGCCGCAAAGGCGCGGGTCTCAATGAGAACTACGGGCGAGAGTTAATGGAGCTCCACACTCTCGGCGTAGATGGAGGCTATACCCAGAAGGACGTCACCGAGGTTGCGCGCTGCTTTACGGGCTGGTCAATCAACCGCAAGAGCGGCGAGTTCCAGTTCTACCCACCCCTGCACGATGGCGGCGAGAAGATGGTGCTCGGTCACCGGATCGCCCCGGGAGGTGGAATCAATGATGGCGAACAGGTGCTCGACATACTCGCATCCCATCCTTCGACCGCGAAGTTCATCAGTCGGAAGCTCTGCCAGCGCTTCGTGAGCGACCAGCCCTCCGCAGCGCTCGTCGACCGCACAGCGAAGGTCTTTCTCCGCACCGATGGCGATCTGCGCGCGGTGGTTCGATCCATCGTCACTTCATCCGAGTTCAACAGCCCGGCGGCCGAGTTCGCCAAGCTGAAGTCGCCTTTTGAGTACGCCGTGTCAGCCGCGCGGGCCCTTGGCGCAACCTACCAGCCGGCGACTCCGGCTGAGCCTGCAGGAAAGCTCCGGCTAATAGCAATTGGTCAGGCCTCGATTAACCGGGGGCAGGGCGGCAATGGCGCGCGATTCCGCACTCCGCTCGCCCGCGAGGTCGCACTGATGGGCGAGCCACTCTACGGCCACGAAGCGCCGACGGGATATCCGGAGGATTCGCGCGAATGGCTGGCCTCTGGAGCGCTGATCGCCCGCTTCAACTACGCGATCAAGCTGACGCAAGGTCAGGTTGCCGGCGTTCAGTTGCCGACCCCGCCTGGCGGAGAGCCCGCAGCCCTGCGGGATCCCGAATCTCGCGTGGACGCCCTCAGCGCGGGCCTGATTGGTGCTCCGCTCTCGGCAGCCTCCCGCGATGCGATCGTGAAGCAAGCCGGCCCCACCGTTGACAATGCCCGACTCAGCGCACTGATCCTCGGCTCGCCCGAGTTCCAGAAGCGATAAAGGATAGAATGATCATGACCCTCACACGCAGACTATTCCTGAAGAATGGCGCGATCACCGTCGCCTCGGTCGGTCTCGCGCCGGCCTTCCTCCGAACGGCAGCATTCGCAGAAGCACCGGAC
>JBBRJW010000815.1:0-1711 GCA_038218705.1 Chthonomonadales bacterium
ATCTGCTGTTCCGAGCGCGTTCATCCGAATACCTTCGAGCGCCGAGACATTGCCGCCGACGATCTCGGCGGACCCCAGCCCGATGATCCTGCGCCGGGAGTTGACCTCGCAGTCGCGCAGCCCCTCGAGTACATAGACGTCGCCTGTAGCGATGATAACGCATCGCTCGGCACGGCGCACAATCACGTCGCCGAAAGCGCGAATGTGACTATCGACGGCGGGACCCCGGACCGCTGCAAACGTCCCTGCCTGGACGTGCGCGCCCTTCATTCCTCCCATCAGAACGGCTCCCGCGGTGAAGCAGTGCGTCCCGCCGAGCAGCGGTTCCTTAATGCTTCGGAGCGGGTGAACGTCCATCTGATCGCCATGGAGGCAGACGTAACCATCCTGTTCCGCTATCAGCCTCTGGTTATCGACCAGGCGCGCGTTGGTGCCGGGAGAGACGGCCATCGGCTTGCCGGCGCGCGGAAGTACCTGAAGAATTGGCCACGTGAGGGTCTTGCCCGGAGTGCCCGGTTGGGCGAGGGTTATGAAGGCGAGCTCCTGGCCGGCTTTTACAAGCTTCTGCGGGTCGAGCGCGAACCAGTCAACGAGTCCGCTCCCGTCCGTTCGCTTCGGAAGGGGCTTCGTAAGCACTTCGCGCGGAAGCAAGAAGCGAACGCTGCCATCGGTTCCGTGCTGAGGCAGCACTCCCTGAGCAACCACAACATTGGCGGGCATATTGGTCTCGGCAGCGTAGTGGATCGCATCGAGGATTACGAGCTCTTTGACGCCGTAAGTGACCCCCATTGCCTTCAGGCGATCCAGTACTTCCTGTGGCTCAGCGGCCTCGCCTGCCGGTCCCGGTGGCTGGATTGTGAGGAGGGCCTGCGTTCGGTCCTCGTTGAACTTCACCTCGACCCGACCGCTCTTGCTCGTTTCGTACGCCATTCTTTACCTTGCCATTCTCCATAGACTCTTGTCCGACGGATTGTCGGTGAATCGATGGCGCAACTGGAGGGGCGACTGGGAGCCGAAGGCGGAGGGCGGCCCGGATCCGGGCCGCCTGCCGCACAAAAGAGTCAAGAACTACAATCCGAGGTAGCGATGGAACCAGGCGAGCGTACGCTCCCAGGCGAGCTTCGAAGAGGCAGGATGGAAGCTCTCCCGGGTATCGTTGTTGAACGCATGCCCGGCCCCTTCGTAGACGTTGATTTCGCCCGCCTTGTGGTGCGCGGCGAGGGCGTCGCGGAGCTTCGCCGCTTCAGTCGGCGGAATGCCTGTGTCGAGCGCGCCAAAGTGTCCGAGAAGGGGCGCGTGCATCCTGGCGACGACATCGATCGGGTAGACCGGCTGGTTTGGCGTTGGCGGGCCCGAGATTCGCCCATAGTAGGCCACCGCGGCATTCACGGACGCCACCTCTGCCGCGGCAAGCATCGAGACTCGTCCGCCCCAGCAGAAGCCGACTACGCCGCACTTGCCGGCGGGCTCCGCGCCATGCTTCAGCCGATCGATGCCTGCTTTGACGTCGCCCAGAAGCTGGCGATCGGGGATCTTGTTTACGAAGTCCATGAGGGGCCCGAATCCGCCCGACATCGGCGGCGCTGCGCCTTCGCGCGTGAAGAGGTCTGGCGCGATCGCATCGAAACCGGCCAGCGCCAGCCTGCACGCGACATCCTGGATGTGCTCGGATAGGCCAAAGATCTCGTGGATCACGATTACGCCGGGCCGA
>JBBRJW010000816.1:0-1709 GCA_038218705.1 Chthonomonadales bacterium
GATCTCCGGCGCAATCGCCGAGCGAATGAAGTTCTCAACCTATGTGCTCTTCATGGCGCTCTGGGTTACCCTGGTCTACTGCCCGATCGCGCACTGGGTATGGGGCTCCAACGGATGGCTGCACACGATGGGCGCTCTCGACTTTGCGGGCGGCACCGTGGTCCATATCAGCTCCGGCGTATCGGCCCTCGTCGTCTGCATCGCGCTTGGAAAGCGAACACGCCACACATCCGGCAGCTCCGAGGAGCTTCGGCCGCATAACCTGCCGATGACCCTCATCGGCACGGGCCTTCTCTGGTTTGGATGGTTTGGCTTCAACGCCGGAAGCGCGCTGACCTCCGGCGCCCTTGCTGGCTCGGCTTTCGTCGCGACGCACGTCGCGGCCGCGGCGGCGGGCGTGACCTGGGCCGCCATCGAGTGGATCATCTACAAGCGGCCTACCGCACTCGGGTTTGCCACGGGCGCAGTTGCGGGACTTGTCGCCATCACGCCTGCATCTGGCTTTGTGACGCCGCTCGCTGCCATGGCGATCGGCGCATCGGTCTCCTGCATCTCCTACTTCGCGATCAAGCAGACGCATCGGCTCCACTACGATGAGACGCTGGACGTTTTCGGCGTACATGGCGGGGGCGGGATGTGGGGCGCAATCGCGACCGGACTCTTCGCCACGACCGCGGTAAACGCGGCCGGTGCGAACGGTCTGTTTAACGGCGGCGGAGTCAAGCTGCTTCTGAGCCAGCTCTGCGCCCTGAGCTCTGCGGCCCTCTACGCCGCGGTCGTCACGCTCGTCCTGATCAAGGTTCTGAAGGCAACAGTCGGGCTGCGAGTGGATACGCACGAAGAGGATGCCGGCCTCGACCTCTCCCAGCATGGCGAGGCCGGGTACTCGACCCTCGAGGATGAGGCGGCCGCCATGCCGCTGTTTGAATAGCGGTACTCCTGGCGTCGGAGAGACGATAGGTCCGTATAGTGGGGCCCCGCGCTATCGAAGCCGACTGGGAGGTAACCCGTGCCACTCCATGCCGAGCTCCATCGCCACCTGGGCGGGGCCATCGTCCCCCGCATTTTCTGGCGGTACCTTCAGCGCTCGAACCATCCCCTGGCCGCCGCCTACCCGTGGTTCGAAGAGTTCGAGGAGTATGTAACCGCGCCGAGGGCGACGCTCACCGAGTTCCTTGAGCTGCATACCATGGTGGAGCACGTTCAGACCCTCAAAGCGATTCCCTACTTCGTCTCCAAGCTCATTCGAGGGGCTTCGGTCTTCGAAGGGATCATCTACCTGGAGCTGCGGCACACCCCGTTCTACCGTACGGACCCCGCGCTGAGCAATCCGGACCGCATTGCACAGATGCGGGAGATCGTGGAGCTGATTGCCGAAGCTGCTGACCTACCGGAATACCCGTTGCGGATGCGCCAGATTCTCTGCATGCACAGCCGGCTGCCGTACGAGATAAACCTCGCGATCATCGACCTCGCCGCCGCGCTCCCGGGCCTCGTCTGCGGGATCGACCTGAGCGGCCCGGACACTCTCTACGGGGCGCGCCTCGATGAGGTCCTGGAGCTGTTTCGGTATGCACGCTCCTATGGCCTGAAGACCACCTGCCACTGTTTTGAGACGCCGAATGGCATTTACCCCGAGCTCCTTCCCCTGCTCGACAGGATCGGGCACGGCATCCAGATTCCGCTAATGCGGCCGGACCTGCTGGGCG
>JBBRJW010000817.1:0-1706 GCA_038218705.1 Chthonomonadales bacterium
GGGTAAACCGCCTGCGCCAGGTACTGCCCGCGCAGCGCTACGCTCCGCCGCCCGAGGTGACAGGACTCATCGATCCGCGCTCGCCGGGGGCTGCCAGACGGATCGTGGAGCTCCTTGCAGTCCGGCGAAGTGAGGACCCCGCGGAGGTCATTCGCGAAGAGTGCCAGGGATTCTCCCCGTTCCTCGCGCGCGAGTTCGCAGCCCGAATCACCGCCGGGGTTGACGGCGACGCGATCGAGCAGGCATTCCGTGGCCTGGTCGCCCCGCTTGTCGACGGCCGCTTCACGCCGACGACCTTTCGAATCACGCCCACAAAACAAGCCGCCTACCCGATTGCGTCCATACAGTTTCCGCCCGAGGCCCAGACCGCGTCCACTTCCATGAACGAGGCGCTCGATGCTTGCTCTCAAGCCACGGAGCGAACGCGTGGACGCGAGTCCATTGTCGGCTCCGTCCAGGGCAGGATAGCCCGGGCGCGGAAGCTGCTCGGGAGGCGTCGGGAGGATGCTGAGCGTGCCGTACGCGCCGCTGCCGATGCGGAGCAGAAGCAGCGGCTGGGCGACCTGATCCTGGCGAACAGCTGGCGCGTCGATGACGGCGCTTCGGAGGCGACCGTGCAGGACTACTACTCCCCGGAATCACCCGAGCTGGTAATCGCTCTCGACCCGAAACTGAACGCCCAGCAGAATGCGGAGGCCTACTTCGACCGGGCTCGCAGGGCCCGCGAGGGCGGCGTGGTCGCAGCCGGGCGCCTGCGCGAGATCGAAGCCCAGATGAGATCCCTGCAGAACGCGGAGTACCGGCTCGGCGAGCTCCTCGCGGCTCAGGTGATCTCGATGGATGCCCTGCGCACCCTCGATCGGGAGGTCGCAGGCATCAGCGCGGTCGTTGAGACGGAGCCCGTCGAGCAGACCGGCGGCGGGCGGAACGAGCCGGAATTTGAGGGGCATCGGATCAGCCGCGTGCCGCTGATGAGCGGGCACGAGGCGCTGGTGGGCCAGTCCGCCACCGCCAACGACTACCTGACGACCCGTGTGGCTGCCCCGAACGACCTCTGGCTCCATGTTCGGTCCGCGGTCAGCGCCCATGTCGTCATCCGGGTCCCGCGTGGAGCGCTCGCACCTCCCCTACCGGCCCTGGAGCAGGCAGCTATCATCTGTGCGCGGAATAGCGAGCAGAAGCACTCCTCCGTGGTGGCTGTCGATTACACCCTCAAGAAGCATGTCCGCAAGCCCAGGGGTTCGGCCCCAGGAATGGTGCTCTACACTCACGAGCACACGCTGCACGTGGATCCCGCCCGGTAGAAAGCCGAATGGCCGCCCAAAGGCGGCCATTCGGAGCGGAGTGATCGAATCGCACGCCGAACCGGGCGACCCGCCAGAAGCGGGACCGCCGGACCGGCGTCTCATACAATCTCCGCACGGGATACACGATACCCTGACTCTGGGTCGGCCTGCGCTCAGCGGCTCCAGTCGAATCCGACACCGTCGAGGAAAGCCCGGGCGATAACCATGTGGCCGACGTGGTTGGGGTGGATGCGGTCCCAACCTATCGCGGCTGGATAGACGCTCTCCAGTACCTGGTCGAAGGCCGCCTGCACGTCCACGAAGAGTGTTCCGTTGCGTTTGGCAACACTGCGCACGACCGCCCCATACTCGTCCATGCGGGCCCTCATAGCGTCCGTGCGATTGGGCTCCATGTAGAAT
>JBBRJW010000818.1:0-1686 GCA_038218705.1 Chthonomonadales bacterium
CGGCACGGCTGGCGTGTTCCGGATCACCTCTCCGTCGCTGCCTGCCACGGAGAAGCCCCTGCGCACCTGCCCCTGCCAGTCACTACAGTCGGCGCGCCAGTCTGGGAGTTGGGAGCCGCCGCCGTACGCCGTATCACTCTGCGGATCGATCGACCCTCTGAACCGCTGGCGCCCGATCCCGTGCCGGCGCGCCTCTGCGCAGGCGCGACTGTGGCGCGGCCCCCGCGCTGAGGGTTTCCGCAGACCATGCAAGGAGTTCACCATGAGAATCCGCTTCCTGTTTCGTACCGTACCGCTCCCAGCGGCACTGATGACTGGTGTTCTTTCGTGGTCCGCCACGGAGGCGGCCGCCGCACACCGCCTGCACGGGCGGATCGCTGCGGAGAGCAACCTGCTTGCGCCTGAGATCAGCTCCATGACCCCTTTCCGGGTCCGCTTCAAGGGCACCGCCGTCACCGAGAAGATAGCGGATTTCGCTCCGCCCTGGTCGGGGAACTCGTGGGATAGCGACTCTGTCGGTGAGATCGCCGTGGAGAACGTGGACGGGGCGGCCGCATTTCGAATCACGAACCTGACCGGAAAAGGCGCGATCCAGCTCTACAACTGGCAGCCGGTTACGCTCCCGGCCGGGCATCGATACCGTGTTGAAGCAGAAGTGCGAGTTGAGCAAGGAGCCGTCGGCTCCTGGAACCTCCACGGAGACGACATAAAGAAGTCCGAGACCGCGCTGAACCCGACAGACGGTAAGTGGTTTACCATCACCGCGCTTCTCGATCAAGTCCGGCCCGGCAAGCTCGCAATGCAGCTGATGAACTTCGCGGTGGGCGAGAAAAAGAGCGTCTTCTTAAGGGCCATCCGCATCGTCGATACAGGCGAAAAGCTAGTGGCCGCTCCGCCGCCTGCCCCGGTCGAGCAGATCCACACCAACGATACGAACCGGCTTCCGGACGTGACGGTAGGCGCAGCCGCTTACTCCAGATCGCTGCTGAAGGAGCTCGCCTATCTCCACCCTAAGCGGCTGCTTCTCGATGGCAGCCTGTCACTGGCTGGCGGCCAATTCCAATTCATTACCGTGGACGAAGGAGCGGCCACCGCGCAGCCCGTGACGACGGACCAACCCTTCGGTGGAGCCCTTCGCATTGTAACGGAGAAGAAGAAGCAGGAGTGGCAGACCCACCTGCAGGGCCATTGGAAGTTCCCGGTGAAACGCGCCGACGTGCTCTACTGCACGCTCTGGGCGCGAGCTGTCGCGGTAAAGGACGGGCGGGACGCTGGAATGGGGCGGCTCTACGCATCTCAGCGGCCGAATGGCACCGACGCGGGCTCTTCCGGACTCTATGGGGCGGATTTCGTGATTCCCCGCGCGTGGACGCGCATTCATCTTCCGATGGTCGTTCCCGAGGATGCCGCGGAGAACGGCGATATCAAGCTGATGTTCACCTTTGGCCACATGGCTCAGACGGTTGAGATCGGCGGAATCTCCCTGGTAGATTTTGGCGCAGGGCTCGACCCTCATCTCCTTCCACACGCGGAGCTTCCCCTGCAATACGCCGGGCGAGAGCCCGGGGCCGCATGGCGCACTGCGGCGCTCGCTCGGATCGAGACGGTCCGCAAGGCCGATATCAACGTGGTGGTGCGGGATGCGGCTGGCAAGCTGGTGCCGGACGCCGAGGTCCGGGTGGATAT
>JBBRJW010000819.1:0-1683 GCA_038218705.1 Chthonomonadales bacterium
TTCTTCTCCATCCAGCGGCAGTTTGTGCAGGTTACCCCCGTGAAGTTCAGGAAGAGAGGCTTTCCGCTCGCCTTCGACTCGGCGACCGCCGGCTCGTACTCCCGCATCCACTCCAGCCCCTGCCCATGTTCGGCCGCAAACAGAGGAGGCGCGAAAGCTTCGAACTCTCCCAGCGAAGCCCCGTTGATGCCTGCGAGGCAGGCCACCGCACCGGCAATGGTGACCACGCCGACAATCCGTCGCGCGGGACCCGCCTTCAGGCCCGGCTCGTCGTTCGGCAGGCGCAGCCAGCCCAGCAGATAGAGGCCCGCGACCACCCCGATGGTGGACCAGCAAGCCAGAAAGACGGGCCGGGTCAGGATTCCGGTCCGCAAGACAAGGTCCGCATTGGAGAAAAACTTCAGTGCGGCGGCGAGCTCGAGCATTCCCATGAAGGCCTTCACGGTCACCAGCCATGAGCCCGCCCTCGGCAGCCTGCCCAGATACTGAGGAAACAGGGCCAGTAAGAAGAACGGTGAGGCAAACGCGGTGCTGAATGCAAGCATGCCGAGAGTGGGATAGAGCAGGCTGCCGCGGGCCGCTGCGGCCAGCAGCGTACCAACAAACGCCACCGTGCACGTAAACGACGTAAGCGTGAACGTGAGCCCCATCAGCAGCGGCCCCAGAATTCCGCTCTGCCCGCTCGCCTTCTGGGCCCGATTGGCAAGGCCTGAAGGCAGCGTCACCTCGTACACCCCCAGCAGGTTCGCGGCGAGCGCCACAAAGAGCAGAGCCAGCAGCACATTGGTGACCGGATGGGTGGCGAAGCGCTGAAGGGAAGTCGCTCCGAAGAGCAGGGTCATCAAGATACCAAGCCCCGTGAACGCGCCGATGATGCCCACGCAATAGGCGACGGCGTCCCGAATGCCTTTCGCGCTAGCCTCTGCCCGCCGCTTCGAGAAGAAGCTGACGGTGATCGGAATCATCGGAAAGACGCACGGGGTGAGCAGCGCGAGAAATCCGGCCGTGATCGCCACGCCGAGAAATGGAAGCAATCCGCTGGACTGCGCATCCTCGATACGGCGGCGCGCCGCATCGCCGCCCGGGCTCGCCGTGCTCGCCGTGCCGCCGGCCGTGGAGTTGCCGGGGCCCTGCGCCACCGGGCTCCCGTGGCCCTGTGCGGACCCCGGAAGGCTTAGCGCGGGATCGGACTGGGAGCGGCCAAACTGGGAGCGTGGTGGCCCACCCACAACGCGATAGGAGATAGGCACAGTCGCGGTCTGGGGTATGAGGCAGGTCGTCTCCTTGCAAAGCTGGTACTTCACTGTCAGGCTCGATGAGTGCACGCCGGAGGAAGAGCCGCCCGCCACAACGGCCGCCTGCGCAAAGGCTGCGGTGCCCTCGTACCTCTCCAGGTCGAGGTCAAAACTGGGATCGTGGTCGACGGCAGGCGTTGATTGTGTCGGGTTCCCCTCGGCTTTCAGCTCTCTCGATGCGCTCAACAGGATAGAGGTCGGGCGCGGGCCGTCCTGCCGTGCCTGCAGGGAGTAGAGGTGCCACGGAGCGTCGATCTGCGCGGACACGCGAATAAGTACATGCTCACCCGGTCGCGCCTCTGCAGGATCGACCTTGGCGCTCCATCGGATATGACCCGTCTGTGCGCTCGCTATGGAGCAGAGGAGAACCGCTAGCAGAGAGAGCACT
>JBBRJW010000820.1:0-1675 GCA_038218705.1 Chthonomonadales bacterium
CTGCTCGACGAAGTGGAGCGTGAGAAGCAGGCGATCTACGCCGATATTCGCCGCCAGCAGGACAGCAGCCTGTCGCTAGGCAGTGATCTGCTCGCCCAACTCTCATACGGGCACTCCCCTTACGGGCTGCCTTCCCTGGGCATTGCGGATGCGATCGAGGCGACCACTCCGCAAGCGTTGGTCGACTGGCATCGCCGGCATGTGCGGGCCGACAACCTCTTTGCAGGGATCGTTGGCGACGTGAGCCGCGATGAGGCGGTGGGCCTGCTCACGTCCGCGCTCCCGACTGGAATGGGGTCACGGGTGGCCGCTTCCTCCCTCTGGGCGCCATACGGAGAGAGCGAAATCACGGTTCCGAAACAGCAGACGGCAACGCTCATCGGCTTTCGGGGAGCGCCCATCGAGAGCGACGATCGGTTCGGCCTCGATATGGTCGCCGAGATCGCCTCGGGCATGGGCGGCCGCCTATTTCGCACCGTCCGGGGCGACAAAGCCCTGGCGTATCAGGTCTCTGGCTTCCATCGTGCCCGGCAGGACGCTGGCTCCTTCGTCGCCTACACCACCACCGCACCCGAGAACTCGGAGCGGGCCGGCAATCTCCTCATGGCAGAGTGCATCCGCTTCGGGGAAGAGCTTGCGACGGAGCAGGAGATGGCGTCAGCTCGAGCCTCGCTTCTCGGCGAGCATCTCATCGGCAGCCAGACGTTCGGGGCGCAGGCCGGGGAGCTCGCCATGGCAGCAGTGCTTGGTCTGCCTCCGGATGCCTCGGAGCGCTACCTTGCCCGCATCGGCGGACTTACGGCGGAGGAGGTCCGCGAAGTCGCTTCCCGGCACCTTCTGACAGATGCGCATTGGAGAGCGACCGTTCATGGGGAGATTGCCGGGAGATGATCTCGCCCAGGCTATGTTGCGACCGTTCAGCGGTAGTGAGGCTCCTGCTGCCCTCACTCGCGTGCATGATCCTGGCGGCGTGTCACCGCTCCGCGCCCGGACAGGCGGAGCCTCCCGCACGGCTCTATCCGGAGGCGAGCGAATCTGTGCTTCCAAACACCGGAACGCGTTCAGAGCAGCGAGACCGCATCCTCGACCACTACGTCAAGCGGATTCGCGGCAGGCGTGACTCGCTCCGCGACATCGCGCGCGTCGCTCTGGAGGTCGGCCCGATTGTGACGGAAGGCGCCGATCAGAGGGTGGTCCAGCCCGTGCTGTTGCGGATGGCGAGCGAGCGAGGAATCAGTCTCGCCGAGATGAAGCAGCAGTGGATCGGGCTCCAGCAGGCCGACCTCCTCCTCGAATCCGGTGGCATCGCCGATGCGGTGTCGTCGTCGCATGCGGTCGGAGTCGCGCAGTGGCTGGCCGGAACCGGCCGTGGGGCAGGCCTGAAGGTCGACCAGACGCATTCCGACGCTCTCTCCGCGCAGATTCGAGACATCGACTGGCACCTTGCCTGGATCGCCTTCAGACAGACATCGGGGGCGAGCACGTCCGCATACGTCGGTCCAAACGACGATCCCGCCATGCTCCCCGCGCTGCAAACGGCGCGCGCGAAGCTCGATGCGGCTCGCCGCCGGATCGACCAGAGGTACGATCCCCGTGCTGCCATCGTTGCACAGACCCGCTATCTCCTCCGGCGGTACGCGCGCTTTCCCAGCGAAGACTGGCTTTTCCAGGCCTA
>JBBRJW010000821.1:0-1667 GCA_038218705.1 Chthonomonadales bacterium
CCTCGCGAAGGATGGCGTTAATTGCCGGGACGTGGTCCTGAAGTTCCCCGATGAGGGGCTGATGGGCGACCCGGCAGGATATGAGCGATTTCGGCGCGAAGTTGAGATTGGCGCCATGCTGAACCATCCGAACATTCGGCAGCTCTACGAGATGGTCTCGAAAACTGCCTCGCCCTACATGGTGATGGAGTATGTGGAGGGCCGAACGCTGCGCGACGTCTTTCGCGATGGGGAGCGCGCGCCTCTCCCGCTCGAGGAGCGCCAGCGCAACACCCTCCGCCTTGGCAAGCAGCTGGGCGATGCGCTCGCCTATATGCACCAGCGCGGTGTGTTTCATCGAGATCTAAAGCCGGAAAACGTCATCATCACCCCGGACGGTGAGGCGAAGGTGATGGACTTCGGCATCGCCTTCATGGAAGGCGCCCGGCGTGTTACCTGGGGCCCCCTCTCCAGCCAGGTGGGCACACCCGACTATATGGCTCCGGAACAGGTGAAGGGGCAGCGCGGCAACGACCGAACCGATGTCTATGCACTCGGCATGATTCTCTACGAATGTCTCGCGGGCCGCCTTCCCTACGACGGCGACAACGCGCTGGCGGTCATGAACCAGCACGTCACGATGAGCGCTCCTCCCGTGCACGACTTCTGCCCGGACGTTGACCCTGCGCTGGACGAGGTCCTGCTGAAGGCTATTCGCCGCGCTCCAGACCAGCGATGGGAGTCGGCTGCGGCCTTTGTAAAGGCGCTGGGTGACCCGAGTGGGGTGGATATGCATGCGCTCCGCGCGGAGCGCGAGACCCAGGAGCCCGAGGGGATTCCGGCCGGCCGCAGCGACTTCGGCCTCCCGAACTGGCAGGTCGGAGTAATCCTTGCCGCCACGATGGTGGGGCTGGTGGTGCTGGTGGTGGTGCTCCAGCTCCTGCATCGGCACGGATAGGCCGAATCGAAAACCAGGCGGCGGCAGGTGTGTACAGAGTGCGCTCGCGGATCCCACGGAGCGCAACCCGGGAGTGGAGCAGATGATGCAGACCAATTCGGCGGTGCGCGTGCGGGCCATCTGCCAGTCGCACTGGCTCGGCGAAGGCGAGAGCGACGAGCGCAAGAGCGCGGCCGACCGGCTGCGCCGCGGCTACCGCGAGACGGCCGCGGAGCACCACCGCGGGGCAGTCGCCCTCTACAAGAGCCTCACCTCGCATCGCCCTGGAAGCGCCGCCCCGCTCGCGCCCCCGATCAACCGCACCGTGCAGCTGCTGATGGCCTACGCACTCCTCTGGGAGGCGTTTCAGCATATCTATAACGCAGCATCCTACACCCATTTCGCGCTACACGGCGAATCCGTGGAGGCAGTGGAGAATCCGCGCGACCGCATCGACCGCGTTATTCGGGAGCCCTTCCTGACCGACGAGGAAGTTCGCAAAATCGCGATGCTCCGAAATGGCGAGACCGCCAATGGCGCGATCCAGAGACTCTGCTCGCGCACAAGCCGCGAGATGGAGGAGATCGTTGGCGAGGGGTACGAGCATACGCTCACCAACATGGACGCGTTCCTGCAGGGAATCGCTCCTGAAGATGACCCGGAGGGCTGTACTGCCCGGCCGGCCCCGACTCGCTGCGCCGAAATTTGGCTGGTGCGGCCGCTCGACGAGGGCGGTGAGCCCGTGGACCCC
>JBBRJW010000822.1:0-1664 GCA_038218705.1 Chthonomonadales bacterium
GAGGGCGAGGCTCAAGCTCCTCCAGGAGGCACTGCCCGATCCGGATTCAGTGCGCTGAATCGACGCAGGTGGATCGGCCCGCTGTATGCTCGGTACCCGAAAAGCGGTGCCACATGATCCACGCCCATGCGAGCACGACCATCCGGCGACCCATCGCCGAAGTCTTCAGCTACGTGAGCGATCCGGCGAACGAACCCGCCTGGCACACCGACGCGGCCGAGGCCCGGCCGCTCACGGCCGGTCCCATCGGGGTGGGCAGCCGGATCCTCTACGTCTTCCCGTTCATGGGCCGGCGCTCGACCTCGATCGGCGAGGTGGTCGCGTTCCAGCCGCCTCAACTCGAGGCGATCTACTTCGATAGCGGACCGTTCGGCCTCAAGCCGAGAATCACCTATCGCTTCGAGGATCTCGGCGGATCGGTGCGCTTCACCCGGGAGGCCGAGGCGGACACCACGGGCATCACCCGCCTGATCGCGCCCCTGATGCAGCGCCTGCTGGTCCGCCGCAAGCGCAGTGTTCGTCGAGAACCTTCGGCGACAGCTCGAGGGAGCCTGACAACCTCTCGCCCGACTACACTGCGAAAGAGGGCCTTCAGGTAGCCGCATGTCCAGTGGCCGACAAGCTGTAGACGATGACGGGGTGAGCAAGGACACCTCAATCGCTAGGCCTGTCTCAAGCCGAGCCGTCAATCCGCCGCTGACCATCCCGGAGCGCGTGGCGATACACCTACCCTTGCCGTACCCGGCCGCGGCCGTGCTGTTCGCCATGCTCCTCGCCCTGCCGTGGCCGGGCCTCCTGGCTCCCTCGCAGGTACCGCGACTCCTGACACAGGTGTTGAACGGGCACTTCGGCGGGCTCAACAGCGCGGTCGATGTGGTGTCCGTCACAGTCCTGTTCGTGGTCGCTCTCTACATCTGCTTGGCGCAGCCGGTCATGCGACGGCGTGTAGCAGAGACGCACGAGCGGCTTGCGGACCTTGTGACATCGCAGGACGTCGCGCTCGACCATGACTTCAGAAGAATCGGCTCGGCAGCCCTGCCGCTCGTGGCAGCCCTGGTACCGCTCCTGGGCGTGCTCGCGATCTACGTGTCCAAGGGCGTTACGGTGGACGCCGAGCTCGTGCCAGTACTCGCTGCCGACATCGCGATCTGGTACCTGCGGTTCGTTACCCTCTTCTCTTTCATCTGGACCTATGTCGCGTGCACCTGGTGGCTGGCTCGTGTCGCGCGGCAGCCGCTCCGGCTCGTGCCCTACTACCGTGACCCGCTTCTGGGCATGCGTCCGCTCGGTGCACTCTCGCTGTCGCTCGCTGCGTTGTTCTTCATGGGTGTCGGTGCATCGCCGTTCTTCCTGGTGCTGACGAACGGGACGCCGTTGCTGGTGATTCCTCCCATCGCCACCATCTCGATCGGGCTTGTGCTCTTCCTGCTGCCCCTGCGCCACGTGCACAAACAGATGGTCACGGAGAAGAATCGCGAGCGCGCTTTCCTGAACGACGAGTTCCAGCGCTCCTTCCGCTCTTCGCGCCATCTGCCCGCTCGAACGACGCCCGCGACGGTCGACGAATTGCGCGATGCAATCGGGTTCGACGTGGTCGAGCGACGCATCAACGCGATCCGGACGTGGCCCTTCGATACGTCGATCCTGGCCAGACTGGCGACCTC
>JBBRJW010000823.1:0-1659 GCA_038218705.1 Chthonomonadales bacterium
ATATAGTCTGCACAGACTTCCACATGCCCGGAATGACCGGCCTCGACCTTACACGCGAGGTAATGGCGCAGTTCCCCCGGCCTATCCTGGTGGTTAGCTCTGCCGTGGGGGGGGCTGATACCGAGCGGGTATTCGAACTGCTGCAGGCGGGAGCTGTCGATGTCTTTCCAAAACCCGCGGCCGGGCCCGGCGCGGATGCGCTCGCTGCGGAGCAGCTCATTAAGAAGGTGAAGATCGTCGCCGGGGTATGGGTACTCCGGAGGAGCTCCCGAAACAGTGCGAGCCCGCTCTCGTCGGTAGCCGACCGAAGTCCGGCCCCGGCGGGCCCCGGCGGCAGACCTCGCCTGATCGCGATCGGTGCATCTACCGGAGGACCGGCGGCGCTCCAGACCATCCTGTCGGGACTCCCGTCGAGCTTCCCGGTGCCCATTCTCTGCGTTCAGCATATCAGCGCCGGCTTCCTGGAAGGGCTCGTCACCTGGCTGGCAGCTCACTGCACACTCTCCGTTCGCATCGCCCGGGCCGGCGAAACGCCGCAGCCGGGCTGCATCTACTTTCCCCACGAGGAGACGCACCTCGTCCTGGATCGGCGCGGTAGACTGCAGGATTCGCGGGAAGCGCCGCTGGAGAGCCACCGTCCGTCAGTCACGGTCACTTTCCGTTCTGTGGCCGATGTCTTCGGAAGCGCGGCGGTCGGCGTCTTGCTCACGGGCATGGGGCGCGACGGCGGTGAAGGGATGAAGGCGCTTGCCGACAGCGGGGCGCTGACCATAGCGCAGGACGAGGCCTCCTGCGTCGTCTACGGCATGCCGCGGGATGCCGTAGAGCGCGGCGCGGCAAGACTGATTCTGCCAGTGAACGAGATCTCCCGTGCGCTGCGCGAGGCAGCCGGGAACGGTCCAGGAAGCGAGGACCAGTGAGCGAAAGCAGTACCATGAAGTCGATTCTCGTTGCCGACGACAGCGCCGTGGCGAGAACTATGCTCACCCGTGTGCTCGTGGGCGGGGGTTACCGGGTCGTTGCAGCGACCGATGGGATCGAGGCCGTTCAACAGGCGTTCGCCGAAATGCCTGATCTGATCGTGCTGGATATTACCATGCCCCGCATGAACGGGCATCAGGTCTGCCGGCTGTTAAAGCGCAATCCCGCAGTCGCTCGAATACCGGTGATTATCCTCTCGGGCGCGGAGACCCGGGGACTTGAGTTCTGGTCGCTGCGGACCGGAGCAGATGCCTTTCTTTACAAGGGGGGGCTTGGCTCCGAGCTGCTTACAGTGACGGGGGACTTGCTTGCAGCCGCTGGAGAGACGGCGACTTCCGAGGCGCTTCGGCCGAACGTCCCGACGCCGGTGGAAATCCTGTCCGAGGTGTGCGCGCTAATGGATGAGGAGCTCGATGCATCCACCATTGCCCGAATTCAGCTAAAGACCATTCTCGAGAACCTGGAGGACGGTGTCCTCACACTGGATATGGATCGGAGAGTCACCGCCGTCAACCATGCCCTCTGCCGCATGCTCGGACGAGACGAGAGCAAGCTTCTGGCAGAGTCGTACGCGGAAGCGCTGGGCGAGCCAGCGAGCTCCGCCACCCTGGAAGCGCTCGACACGGCGCTCACCGGGGGCGCGCTCGTATCGATCGATTCGGAGGTTGTTGACGGAGC
>JBBRJW010000824.1:0-1643 GCA_038218705.1 Chthonomonadales bacterium
GGGATCGCCGCCTCCTGGATGTCGCGAAGCACCTCCCAGCGCTGCTCCCAGATCCAGCGCTGCACGCGGGGATCGAGGAGATCGAAAGCGCTCGAGCGGGCGGGCTCGCTGCTTCCCGAGTCAGAGCCGGAAGGTCGTGAGGCCATCCTCGTCATCCTCCTCTGGATCGACCGGAGCCATCTCCCCTTCCGAATCGCGCGCCACCTCCACGCCCCCGATCAGGTCGCGCCATCCGACCTGCGGATTCTGCTCCAGCACGGCAAGCATGTTGATGAAGGCGACGATCGTGTTGCGGGGAGTACGGAAATAGGCGTCTCCAATGCGCCGCTCGCAATGGCGCATGAACTGCTCCAGCGCTTCGTCCGGCACCAGGTAAGCCGACGGGTCCCCGCTCGCGTAGACGGTCCGCAGTCGGCCCAGGAGAAGGTAGAGATCCTCGGGACTGAGGCGGGCCAGATGCAGCACCGGGCCCGTGAAATCGACCAGTCCGCTGCGAGCAAAGCTGTTCTCCGCCAGGCGCGAGGCGAGCGCAGGGTAGCTATGGAGCCCCTTGCGCGTATCAAGCAGAAACTCGGGTGTACCGCCCAGGAAGAATCCGCAGCCCACCGCGCTCCCCTGGAGGCAGTCGTTCAGAATCCGCAGTATCTGCTCGTAGTTGGCGGAGCGCGCCAGCGTGTTGGAGAGCTTGTACAGGTTGACCATCTCATCGAGGAAGACTGCCAGCCCTCCGTAGCCTGCCAGTCTGACGAACCTGCCCATAAGCTTGAGGTGATCGTAGACGTTGGAGTCATCTACAATCGTGCGCACTCCCAGGGCGCTGCGAGCCTCGGTTCGAGTGGAGAACTCGCCCCGGAGCCAGCGCACCGCATCGGCCTTCAGCGTTTCGCTGCCGGCATCGTGTCCGCGCCAGTAGGCGGCCACCACGCTCGCAAAGTCGAAGCCACCCACCATTTCCGAGAGCGAGGCGAGCCGGTCCTGAATGGCGGTCTCCGGCGACACACCGCGAACCCGGGCATCGGTGAGCGATTCCGTGATGAAGCGCTCGACAACCGCGGGAAGCGCACCGCCGTCGGGCTGGGAGCGGGTCGCCATGTTACGCATCAGCTCAGCGTAGAGCGCCCTCGCCTGACCGCCACTCGCCTGCAGGCGGCGCTCGGGAGTCAGGTCCGCACTAACCGCGACCAGCTTCTTCTCAAGCGCGATCGTGCGCGTTAGCCCCAGAAAGAAGCTCTTGCCAGAGCCGTACTCCCCGATAACGAAGCGTATGGCGGATCCGCCATCGGCAATACGCTCCAGATCCGCCAGCACGGCCCGCGTCTCGTCGACGCGGCCAACCTGTATATGCTGATGGCCGAACCGAGGGGTCACCCCTGCTCGCAGTGACTGCAGGATGGCATCGCGATCGCGCGGCCGAATACGAACGGAATCGATCATCCACCCCACTCCTCTTCGAGCCCGCTCAACAGACTCACGGCGATCTCGCAGTCGACCATCACCGGGTCCGTGCCCTCCCAGAGGGGCTCCCCTGCCCGATCAAACGCCAGGTCGTTCAGCGCCTCCAGCGCGCCTGCGGCCATCAGTCCGAGCTGGGCGCACCGGGCATCGAGCTCCAGCCGCGTCCACTCCGGCTGCCCCTCAAGAAT
>JBBRJW010000825.1:0-1642 GCA_038218705.1 Chthonomonadales bacterium
GCGCGCCGCCTGAACCAGCGCGAACGGCCCCATTCCCGAACGGGAGGGGGGCCGCTCGCTCGCGGGTAGTAGGTAGGCCGGAGCGTCTGGCATGGCGCCCAGGCTGCTGCCTTAATGAGTTTTAAGCTGAGATTAACCTTCCTTTAAGGCAACATCGGTACACTGCCCGAACCAGTCTCGGAATCCGCCATTTTTCCGCTCTCATCGGGGTGATTACCGCCATGCCACAGCCAGTCGGAACTGATCGTGTGCAGCCGAGGCGATTCGCCATCGCTCGCCGCGTGCTTTTTGGGCTTCTTCTGCTCAATTCCGCCTATCTCTACATCGCAAACCGGGCATCCGGGCCGCCTCGAATCCCCCTCTCCGCCTTCCTCTACGAAGGCACTCTGCTGCTGCATCTCGGGCTCGGAATCGCCCTGCTGCTCTTCACGATCCTCCGAGTGAAGGCTGTTATCGCCGCGATTCGTGAAGGACGCGGCGCGGCGGCCGTCGCAGGAACGCTCACGTCACTGTCCCTTGCGATCTGCCTGGCGACCGGCCTCGGCTTCCTCGGCATCGGCTTCGGCTGGCTGGGGCTCGGCGCTCGGCCAATGCTCCGCCTTGTGCACGACGCCTCCACGGCCGGCATTCTGCTCTTCGGCCTGGTCACCCTATGGCTTCGCGCCCGCACTCGCGACGCCGCCTCGCTCGAGCGCAGGCAGGCGCGCGGGGCCACCGGGCTCGCCGTCGCAGTGGTGCTTCCGTTTGTCGCACTGTTGGCCTATACCCTCTATGCCCCTAATACCGACCGCGTGATCCAGAACCCGCTCGTCCCGCCGATGACGGCATACGACGAGGGGGACGGACGCGGCGGCAAATTCTTCCCCGCCTCGGCGCAATCCGTCGATGGCCAGTTCTTCCCGTCCGAGTACTTTGTCGACTCCAAGTCCTGCGGCGCGGTCGGGTGCCACCCGGACATCTACAAGCAGTGGGAGTCCTCCGCGCACCATCGGGGCTCCTTCAACAACCAGTGGTATCGCAAGGCGATCGAGTACATGCAGGAGGTTGCCGGCGTGCAGCCCTCCAAATGGTGCGCGGGCTGCCACGATATGGCCGTTCTCCTGACGGAGGATCCAAAGCATCCGGGACACTCGCGCTTCGATGTCCCGATTGCGTCTCACGACTTCCCGGAGCACGATTTCCCGGAGTCTCACGCTGGAATCGGCTGCGCGGTCTGCCACTCCATCGTCCATGTGAAGTCGACCATGGGCAACAGCGACTACCTGGCGGACTACCCGCCCATGCACAAGTACATTATCTCCGCGGGCCCAGTCGAGAAGCAGGTTCAGAAGTTCCTCACTCGCCTCGCGCCAGCGCCACATAAGAAGACCTTCCTCCGTCCTTTCCATACTGATCAGACCGCCAAGTTCTGCTCCAGCTGCCACAAGGTCCACCTCGACGTTGCCGTAAACAACTACCGCTGGTTCCGCGGCTTCAACGATTACGACTCCTGGCAGGGGAGCGGCGTTTCCGGGTTTGGAGCCGGCTCATTCTACTACCCGGCCGACGAGAAGACCGGGCAGCCCGCCTTCAAGAAGTGCGCGAACTGCCACATGCCGGACGTCGCTTCCGAGGACGCCGGCAACTTCGGCGGCATGGTCCA
>JBBRJW010000826.1:0-1633 GCA_038218705.1 Chthonomonadales bacterium
GATCGTCGAGGAACACGCACGGGCGCGAATTCAGCAGGAGTGTTCCGTCCTCGGGCGCGCGCTTCACGTACTTACGGCGAAATGTCGGCAAATCTAGCTTCTGGTTTGCGGCGAGGCGCTGCACATCCTCTTCGTCCACGACGATATCGAGTTCGCGGCAGCAGTGCCCGCATGCCGTGCAGTCGATCTCTGCCCATACTTCGTCCGTGACCTCGCGTACAATCTTATCGAGCTCTTCGCCCCGCGGGCAGCGCGCGTTCCCCTTGAAATACGCGCGAAAACGAAAGTCCTCGTTTTCATTGTGCCGGGAATATCTCTGTATCAGCGGAATGCTCCGGATGATCTTGCTTTCCAAATTGCTTCTCCGTGCGCTGCCATGGAACGAGCGCTGCACTAAGATCGATTAACGAATATGCGTAAGAGCTTATGTTTCTGGGCCGAAGGACTCCATTCGGGCGCTTCGTCCCTCTTCCTATACGGCGAGCCATTCTATGCCAGAGCCCGGTTTGGCTGGACCTCAGCACAGATCCTGCTCTCGCAGGCCCTCTCTGGCGCATGTATCGCGGCCGGAGCGCATATGGGCGGCCAGATCGCGCACAGAAGGGATCCGGTCCTTGCGCTCAGGCTCGCCCTTGTTGGCACGCTCTGCGGCTACATCATCGGACTTGCCCGGGCCGGAAGCCACCCCGAAGCCCACTTTCTGTTCGCCTTCGTTGTCATTGCGCTGTTCCAGGCGTGCGCCTGGCCTGCCGTCGAGACTCTGCTGGTGGAAAACGAGGGAGCGCGGCGCATCCAGAACCTCGTTGGCTATTTCAACCTGCTCTGGTCCGGGGCGACGGCCATGGTCTTCCTGGCTGCCACGCCGCTGATGAATCGGTTCGGGTTTCCGGTTGTCTTTGCTTCGCCAATCCTGCTGACATTCGGCGCGATTGCGGCATGCGAGAGGATTGCATGGATCCGTCGGTCAGCTCGACTGGCGGGCTCCATCGACTCGCCCGAATCGGTTGAGCTTCCCACCCACACTCTTACCGATCAGCAGCGGGCTGCTTTTCGGTGGCTCGGCTGGCTCGCGAACCCATTTGCGTACGTTGCCATCAATACGCTGGTCGCATACCTTCCTGCAACCCGGGAACGCCTCCACCTCTCCTTTGCCTCCGCCAGTATCTGGCTCAGCCTCTGGTTCTATGTGCGGTCGCTCGCGTTTGAGCTGTTGCGGCAGTGGAGTGGCTGGCACTACCGCTGGCCCCTGCTCTGCGCCGTCTTTGCCGCCACCATGGCCAGTTTCGCTGCCATCGTGCTCGCGCCATCCATTGGGATACTGCTGGCCGCACAGGTGGTGTTTGGCCTCGGCGTGGGATTGCTCTATCAGTCGTCTCTGTTCTACTCGATGGCGGAGAGCAATTCACAGGGGGAGCATGGAGGATTTCACGAGACGTTTATCGGCCTCGGTATCATCGTAGGGCCGATGGCGGCCTACGCAGGCTCTACGTATGCCCCGCACCGCCCGGCGATAGCGGTGCTTGGCGTAATTGGACTGATGGCGATCGGGCTCGCCGCGATGCTCCGGATCGGATCCAAGCACGCAGGCAGACCGGCCGCCCTGGGAGGTCGCTAGGGCTGTTGTTTGGGCGCG
>JBBRJW010000827.1:0-1633 GCA_038218705.1 Chthonomonadales bacterium
GACAGAGCTGGGCGGCGCGCTCGCGGGGGAGTTTGTCGCCGAGCTGGGTGAGCATATTTGCGGCTTCGGCTTTGTCTCCGGCGCCAAGGGCGGTATAGCAATGCAGTTCCGTAAGGACGTCGTCCACGCTCTTGCGCTCCGAGTCGGTCAGCGCCTTCTCGCCGTCGGATGTGGTCGCCTTGCCGGATCGCTTCATCGCTTCCAGCGAGCGCTCGACGTCGTTCTGAAGCACGAAGTCCCGCTTGCTGCATACGGCGATCCCCAGCAGCCGCAGCCGTTCGATCTGGTGCTCCGGCAGGTCTGTCGGCTCGATATAGTTCGTCCCACTCAGGGCGATGATCTGGTCCCACAATTCATAGTTCTGCAGCGTCTGGAGCAGGCGCATCCTGCCTTCCGCCGCGCTCCTTCCACCGTCGATCGTGTTGTAGACGGGATGGCGCGGCAGCTCGACCATGTTCATGGCGAGATCCACCGCGGCGTGTACGCGCCCGATGTAGTCCAAGTCTTCCACCAGCCACTGGTTGTTGTGCGCGTAGTTGAACACCTCGTCCGGCATGATGCTGTTGCGATTCATCTGCGCGTGATCGACCCGAGCCGCCGCCTCCTGCGACCAGGCAGCGTCGGCGTAGCGATGGAGCACGGAGTAGGTATGACCCTGCATGTGCCACATGTGCGCGATACCTGGCGAGGACGGGCCGGAAAGCGCCGCCGAGTTGAGCGCCTTGGCATCGTCGCGGCCATTCCAGAGGTGGATACGGTAATGGTGCAGCGGATGCATCGGGTTTTTCTTCAGGATTTCAGAGTATATCGCGTCGACGGCCGCATAGTCCGTAATCGGGACGCTCCCGGCAAGCTCCCAGCAGAACAGGCAGTAGAACGCTTTCGCCTCTAGATCGTCCGGGTAAGCCTTCGTAATTGCCAGCAGCCTGTCGAGATAGGGCTTGTCGCGCTCTTTGCCCCTGGCGCCCGTCTTATAGTATCCGGCAAGCGCATCGATCCACATCTGCTCGCGAGGGCCGGCGGCGGCGCGCTTCTCCACGGCCTTCTCGATAAACTCTTTTGCGCGGCGCGCGTTGTTCGTGTTGGCCATCGCCATGCCCCAATAGGCCATGGCGCAGCCCGGATCGAGGGCTGCTGCCTGCCGGAAGGAGCGCTCCGCCTCGAAGTACCAGAAGCCGTGAAGTTGCGAGACGCCCTGCGTGAAGAACTTCTGGGCCATCGGCTTGCTAGTGGTGATGGGGAAGGAGATGCTGCTCATGCCTTTCATCAGATAGGCATGCTGCCGCGGCCCCTCGTTGAAGGCCTCGCCGAGTACGGAATGGCCGTGCGTCGGCGCGGGAGAATTGCCCGGCAGAACAGGTTTCGGCGGCTCCTGCGCCCGAGTGATTTGCGTAAAGAAGAGCACCGCGGTTCCGGCGCTGAGCGCGATCGCGCCGCGATTCCGAAGGCATCCGGTTTTTGGAAGATTCATGATAAATTAGCTTTCGTGACAAATCCTAACCTGGCGTAGCCAGAACCAAACAGGAAACTCGGGCTGCCGCGTGGTATTGGGTTGTACGTAACATTGCTCCGGTTGTCCGGTCTGGATGGTGTACTATGGCTTCATTGATCGAGCGCTACGCTACACAAGTTC
>JBBRJW010000828.1:0-1627 GCA_038218705.1 Chthonomonadales bacterium
GCAACTGCCCGCTCCGGCGCATCGCTCGCGAACATCCGGAAGTCTGCTGCCATGGAGACGCGGCCTGGATGAAGGACGTTCTGGGGCCGGTTGAGATTACCTGCGACGCCGCTATTCTAACGGGCGGCAGCTCCTGCACCATGCGTATATCGCCATGCAGCTCGGGCGAGATGGCTTCCGCCAGTGAGGCAGAAGAGGTCTCCTCGACGTGATTTACTATTCGGTCGCCCGGAGATACTGAAGCACTGTCGCAACAAATTCAGCATGGCTCCAGGTAAGGGGCGACACCGAGAGCGGCTCGCCGAGAAACGGGTCGTACTGCTCGGCGAGAATGCCGCTCGTCGCGGCGCGGTCGACCGTCCAGTTGAGCGATTCCAGCACGGCATCCGTCGCGCCCGGTCCACCCCGCGCCAAGTGGTACTGCGCCTCCCACAGTGTGCAGATGATCCAGGGGTTTCCGGGTACTTTCGCCGTATCGTCGGTGCGGCGGAAATAGTAGTCGTTTTCGTATCGTGCCATTCCTCCGATTGGCGTCTGCACGCGCAGCCTTGAATGGGTTGCGCTCATGGTCTGCTCGATTCTCGGATGCGTAGCCGGGAAGGCTCCGAAGGCAAACAGCGCGTAGACTGCGGAGTCGAAGGTCGTATCCCGCTCGTATCCTCCGCCTGGCAGCCCGATGAGCCTGCGCGCATAGCGCCCGGCGACCGGATCCCACAGGTGATCCTCGATTCCCGCTTGCAGCTCCTTAGCCGTCTCCAGATAGGTGGCCGCACGCTCATCGTCAAAGAGCTCGGCAAAGTTCGCGGCTGCGCGCAGCGCGCCGTAAACGGTGCCACAGGCAAACGCATTGATGCCTCTTCGCTCTTCCCAGAGGTCGTATGAGCTGAGAGGCAGGCCCGTCTCGGGATTCCGGTAGCGCACAATGAAATCCGCGCAGGGGATGACGAGACTCTCGTAGAGCGGCTCAATGAATTCAATGTCGCCGTGTCGATCGAAGTGGCGCCAGAGCGCCCAGAGCACCAGCGCTGTGGAGTCCTGCTGGAAAGGCACCTCTGCGTGGTCTCCGATGGTCCATGGATGCCAGGTGGCCCCCCAGGAGCCATCAGCGCTGTACTTGTGCAGGAGCACCGGCCGATCCTTCGGCAGGACCCTCTGGCAGAACTGGAAGAACCTTCGCGTGATATCCTGATACCCGAGCTCATCGAGCGCTGAGGCGACCAGGGCGCCATCCCGTGGCCACATGTAGCTGTAGTTGGCCCGCGCGGTCTCCATGATATCCGAGTCATTTGCCGCAAGAATCGCGCCGCGGTTATCGATTTGCGTTCGGATCGTTAGCAAGCTGCGGCGGAATAGCGACGCGATTCTCGGTGGCAGTCGGTCGATGCCGGCGCTATCGGCCGTGTGACGTGACCATGCGAACCAGTAGTCCGCAGTGCGTGTCCGCAGCTCCTCGAAACCCTTCTCTGAGATCCGATAGTGGAGGTGCGTCACCTCTGCTAAGGTCGCGCCGACGCAGATCCAGGTGCGGATCGATCTGTGCGCCTCGGCAGGAACGACGGTCCGAAAGCTGTGAGTTGAATCGACTGAGCCCTGCTCAACCGGGTTCATGCTGAGCCAGCCGTCCTCC
>JBBRJW010000829.1:0-1626 GCA_038218705.1 Chthonomonadales bacterium
GGCCTCCGGGGGCAGGCCGATTCCAAGTGTCTTCAGGGTCGGGTAGTCTGCGGGGACAATCAGGGTCTCCGGAGAGAGCGGGTCCGCCTGGGGCAGGTGAAAAAGGGTGCGCGCAGACGAATGGCTCGGTCCACCGCGGGCCTGAAGACCCCGCAGCCGGGCCGCCAATCGGATCCGCGCCAGTTGTGATGCGTCGTTAACGGTAACACTGGTGAGCGCGTCGGCACCAGGGCCCACGAACCTGTCGGCATGAACACCGCCGGCAAGCTCGAGTCCGGCAAGTGTGTCCTCCTGGACGATGAGGGTGGAGACGCCTACCGCGCCGTACTGAGTCAGGATGTCGTCTGAAGTGCGGCCGGATGCCTGAGCCAGCTGAGAGATTTCAGCCCACTCAAGACCAATCTCGACGCGGCGATTCCGCGCCTCCACGTGAAAGCGCCGATAGCCCCCGAACACGCCCGTCAGAGCGCCGATCGCCATCAGTAGGGCGAAGAATCGCGGGATTCCGCGCCATTCTCGTTGCATGCCTCTCCTTGTCACCGCACGGCCCCTCGCGAGCGGAGGGTCCCGCTCACAGCCGCCGGATTGTAACACGAAACGGAAGAGTAATTCAACCCTCCTCGGCAGCGAATCAGGATAGGCAGATCCCGCGCGGCCCTCGTTCTACTCGGTCGATCGCTGCGTACTGCGTGTCCAGCGCCCGGACCCAATTTGCAGGCGGCTCGTCGCAGAATAACTCGATTTGCGGGCTGACCGGCTGGTTCGGTACAATAGGGAAGAGAGCAGAGTAAATCGTCGTTGCCGCTCCCGTGTGCTGCCCAGTCAGGGTGCAGTCGGTTGGAGCGAAGAAGAGCGGAGACAAACAGGCAGATGACCAGGAGAGCAGAGTTTGAGGCGTTTCTTGAGCGCTACTTGAAGATCGTTCAGCCGCTAGAACACGAGCACGCGCTGGCGGTGTGGCAAATGGAGACGGAGGGCACTCCCGCGAGCGGAGAGCGGGTGGCGGAGCTTGGAGTAAAGCTCGATACCATCCACGCGAACACCGCCGATTTCGCTTTCCTGCGCGGCATTGAGCCATCCGAGCTTGATGACCCTGCGCTTGCGAGGCAGTGGCTGCTACTCCACAATGCCTACCTGGGCAGCCAGATGAGCGAAGAGGTGATCGAGGAGCTGAACCGGCTCGAGGTCGCCATATCCGAAGCGTACAACAACTATCGGGCCGAACTCCACGGAGAGCCCGTATCCGACAATGTGATCGACGACCTTCTCCTCCATTCAACCGATGTCGCGGATCGGAAGGAGGCGTGGGAGGCATCCAAGCGTGTGGGTGAAGAGGTGCGCGAGAGGCTGCTCGAGCTGGTTCGCCTGCGGAATCGCGAAGCGAAGCGCCTGGGCTTCTCCGACTTCTACGAGCTCTCGCTGACGCTGCAGGAGATGGACGAGAAGCGGCTGTTTGCCCTGCTGGAGGACCTTCGCAAGCAGGCCGAGCCGCTCTGGAACGACTACCGAAAGCGTCTCGACGCCAGACTGTCGGAGCGATTCGGAACGCCAGAAGAGTCGCTTCGTCCCTGGCACTACTCTAATCGCTTCTTTCAGGAGGCCGAGCCCGGTGAGCTGAACCTCGAC
>JBBRJW010000830.1:0-1624 GCA_038218705.1 Chthonomonadales bacterium
GCGCCGATCTTTGTGTGAGAGGCTCCCTCCACGGACGCTCCAACCCACCTCCAGGACCCCATCAGACGGCTCCCCATCCCGGCGGCGGCAGCGCAACCTGCTCATCGACCTTGCTCTGGGATATTCGCTGCATGCTCGCGGAGAGCCAGACGAACATCTCCAGAAAATTGAGACCGATGAGCTTTACCGGCGCGCGCACGGAGATGGCGGCAAGCCGCGACATGTCGGCCTGCTCCACACCGACCGCGAAGAAAGCAACCCGCTTATTGGCCTCGTCCTCGCGAACTCGCCGGGCCGCCTCTTCCACAACGCCATCGGGCTCGCCCTGCGGCGCGCCGTCGGTAATGAGGAATACCCACGGCCGATAGTAGGCGATGCCATTGGCCCGGTACTCGGCCTTGCGCGCCTCCACAAGGTCCAGGGCCTTCTGGATGGCGCTGCCCATATGCGTCATGCCCTGGGCCTCCAGGGGTGCCGGCTCGAACTGATCGATCGTAACAAAGTCCTGGGCGACTTCGACCACGCTGTTGAAGGTGACGATCGCAATCTCGACGCGGCGCGCGGCAAGCAGGTCGCGACTCAGGTCATCTCGGAAGCTCTTCAGGCCCGCGTTAAGCGCATCGAGCGCGGCCCCCTTCATCGAACCTGAGGTATCCAGCAGCAGCACGCAGGGGCAGCGGGGCTCAGGGTTTTCCGCAAACTCGACGGCGTCCAGCGACAATTCGGTAGTCACGCTCTCTATCCTTCCGGTGAAGCCTGCCGCGTCACGCCGAGCACGAACTGCATCATCTCTTTTTCGTATCCGAAGTCCTGAGGGTCCTCATCGGGCGGACGAAGGTACCCCTCCTCCGCAATGAGAAAGTGGAGGTGCTCCCGCATTAGCGCGGCAGCCGGGCGTCCCTCCCAATAGGCCTTCCTACGGAGCCATTCGGCCTCTTCCGCCGAAAGGGCGATGGTGATTCGGTGATTGCGTGGCAATCTTCACGCTCCTGGTTCTTGGTGCGCCCGCTCTGGTGCGCCCGAGCCCTAGTTTCCACGTTACCCTTCGATTTCCTCTGTTACCGGTAGTCAGATCGGTCTACCCGCGCGCTGGCGAAATCGAATATGATATACTTGTAATCGCAGATGATTCTAACCTCTGCCATCCCCCGCACTCTGGTTAATCTTCCCGTTCGATGCGTCACCCCTACGCGCGTCTCGAACGGGCTAAGTTTCTGTTTGCGTCCGCTCGTTCCGCGGCCTCTGATAGCCGCGAAGGAGATAGTACGGCTCTATGCAATATCGCAATGTTTCACTCCGGCCATCGGTGGGGGCAGCGCTCTCGCTCACCGCATTTGGCGGACTGATTTGTTGGCTCGCTCCCGGTGTCACGGCGCAGTCCAACTCCCCGGTGGTCCGGACGGACCCCGCCGATCGTAGTCAGCCCGCGCGCAGGACCAATCCGGATCGCGGTAACCCGCAGGTTGGCGGCGATCCTTCCGATCCACGCCCAATCGACTCAGGTCGGGACACTTCTCCCCGCACGCGGACGGGTGACCCGAATCCTCAGGATGACAGTGGTACTCCGCAGGACAACAGCGACAGTGCCCCTCCAGGCCCCGACGGCGCTGCGAAGCCAAAAGGT
>JBBRJW010000831.1:0-1612 GCA_038218705.1 Chthonomonadales bacterium
CAGGAGGACAAGGAACCGCTGTTCGATGCGATTGACACGCTGCATGGGGTCGTACCCTCTATGCGCATGACGGTCGAAACCGCAGTCTTCAACCGGGCGAGAATGGCGCAGGCGACGTTCGGAGACTTTTCCACCGCTACAGACCTGGCCGATTTCCTGGTTCGGCGGGGACTTCCGTTCCGGGAAGCGCACCACGTGGTCGGCGAAGTCGTAAGATTCTGTATCGAGAAGGGATCGTCTCTCGAGGCCATCACGGCAGACGAGCTGGCCTCGCTCTCGCCTCTACTGGCCGACGATCCGAGCGCGGCGAAAGGTGTTCTTTCGGTCGCGTCAAGCGTTGGACAGCGTCTCTCGCGCGGCGCTGGATCGCCTGCCGCGGTAACATTCCAGCTGTCGCTGGCCGACGAAGCGCTGCGGAAGGCACTCTGATGGCGCTTCCAGACACTGCATCCGGGATGGTGAATCGGTTGGAGGTCTAGTCAGCTTATGGGCGACCCCAGGGACGGAGGCAATGTCGAAGAGGAGAGATCCGTGCGGCAGAGCCTCCATTCTGCTCTATGGCGGCCGGGGCTGGCGCGAATCGGCGCGCTCACCCTCATCTGCATCGTGGCAGGTCTTGGCTGGCCCGGGGCGGGTTCAGCCGAGACGCCTGTGGCAGCGCTCTTTATGGTGCCTGCGCTCCTCCTTGGACTTCGATTTCCACGCTTCAGGCTGCTCGCCGCATTCGCTGCATCGGCGATCCCGCTCGCTCTTACGCTCTGGGCTCACCCGGAGGCTTCACACGATTATCTGGCGCAGGAGCTCGCACGCGCGGCAGTTCGAGCTGGCTCGATGCTTGCCCTCCTCCACACTGCCGCCTCCGAGCGCCCGCCCCGGGAGCGGGCCGCTTTCGAGGCCGATCAGGTCATCGTGTCCAGTGCTTCCACCTGGATCGCGACTAGCGGCACACTCGACGAGGCCGCGGAGATCGCGCTCATTGCTATCGATCAGGTTGCCCCTTATTGCGCGGCCGGAATATACCTCCTCGATTCAACCCGCCGTCAACTTGTTCCGCGCGGTGTAACTCCGGCCCTCAGTCGACGGTGGGCAGACGCCGGCATCTCTATTCCGATCACTCCAGAGACCCTCTCATCCCTGAACACATTCCACTATGCTCCGGATGTCAGGATCCCATCGGATTCGCCTTTTCAGCACGTCACAGGTGGGGTTCGCTCTTACATAACCATGCCCCTTGGCGCTGGCTCCGGCTCTGACCCGGGGATCGTGTTCGTCGGTTTCGACAAGAAGAACGCGCTCTCCACCCAGAATATCGAGCTTCTGCGCGAGTTCACGCACCGTGTCGCTTTTGCGATCTCGCTGCACGGACTCGCCTCTACAGACGCACTGACGGGACTGAGTAACTATCGCAGCTTCCGAATCCTGTTCCAGGAGGAGAACCGCCGCTCCATCAGGTACCGCCGCCCCCTCTCCCTCATCATCCTGGACATCGATAACTTCAAGCAAGTTAACGACGAACACGGACACGCCGCGGGAGACTGCGTGCTCCAGAATGTGGCTGGCGCACTCCGGAAGTCGGTCCGTGATCTCGATGGTCCTGCCCGCTATGGCGGTG
>JBBRJW010000832.1:0-1610 GCA_038218705.1 Chthonomonadales bacterium
GACCTGGAATGCATGCTGTGCGTGCAGCTCATACTGGCCTGCCGGTTTGCTTCGCACTTCGCCACGGAGCGTTGCGCGCGCTGGGGATTTCCGCGTAAGAACTGGGTCGTCGAGCAGCTCGGGCCTCCTCGCGATGTCAGCGAGCTTCCAGCCGTGGATGTCACCACGGATCCCCGGATATGGGGGTGGAGAGCATTGGCCGCTGGTGTTTACGCGCCACTCCCTCTGCTTTTTCCGAAGCTTTCCCTTTTTGGCATGAGCCCGCCTGCATGCTCAGCCATATGCGTGGCCGGTGCCGCGCTCCATGGCATCGCCTATTTCCGGAAATGGGGCTTCATCGTTCGAGCGGATTCCGCAGGCATATCTACCGCACGCGGTTCGGAAAGCAAGGTGACAACGTGGGACAACGTCGCGTCCTGTCTTCTCACAACCTCGACGGATATTTTCAAGGCAGTGCCCGATGTGGAACTGACTTTGAAGGGGGAGGATGGACAGACACTGCGGACGGTCCGTATAGAGGATGCCGCATTCCCGCAATACCAGAAGTTCACGCAGTACATCCGGGCGAAATGTCCCACGCATCATACGCATCGTCCAATTGAGTCTTACATGCGCGGCAGCCACGCCGAGACTGACAGCGTTCAGTCCATTGTACGTTGAACCTGTGGTTGCCGGGCTGACCCTGAGGCGGGCGCATAAGGCACTTGAACGTTCGCAGCAGTCGTTGTCGGAGGCACTGCTTACGGTGGCTCACTCGGCCTCACTTCGCGCAAGTACTCCATCTGAGTGAGGCGGGACTTTGGTTGCCCCATACGATCTCCCTGGTTGAGCGCTCGAAGGTCCATGCACCGAAGCGCCCAACGTCAAGGGGATCGGGTTCGGTGCGGAAACCGAGATCACGGATGCCCAGACGCTGCCCTACTACGTGCTATAATCACCCCACACCTTTTCGCTTCCAGGCCCGTGGAGCATTCATGCGCCTTCTGATCTGCCGGATGCTTACAATTGTACTGCTGCTGGGCGCTTTCGCCGGGCTCGTCCCGGTGTCGGGCGCCCGCGTGCCCTCGGCGCAGGCGCTCGCCGCAGGCCGTCATTCCCCGGACTGCAAGTGCGCCCACTGCCTCTCCGGCCTCGCCTGCTGCTGCAAGCATGGGCAGGTCCCGCTCGCCTCAGTCGCTATCTCCGCCGGGTGCGGCGAGCGGCTTCCATCCCAGATGGCCGCAAAGCTCTTTCTGCCTGCACTTCTCGTGCCTCAACCGGGCAGAGCTCGGTTTGGCGCTCAGGCTCCAGGCATCGCTCCGATGCCCGGGCCAATCACCGGCATTCCTGCCGGTGAGCCGCCGACATCCCCGCCCCGATAGACCCTTCCTTTTCGCGCTCCAGGAACCCCTGGAGCGATCGACTTCGCCCGTCGCCGAACGGCTCCCTACCAGAGCCGCGTACGTGCGCACGTCTGAATAAGGAAGCCCATGCTTCGCAGAGCCTTTACACTCATCGAATTGCTGGTGGTGATCGCCATTATTGCCATCCTCGCGGCTCTACTCTTCCCGGTTTTTGCCCGGGCCCGCGAGAAGGCCCGAAGTATCTCGTGCCTCTCCAACTGCCGCCAG
>JBBRJW010000833.1:0-1609 GCA_038218705.1 Chthonomonadales bacterium
GTGGATAGGGAGGAAGGGAGCGGGGTCACCTGGTACCGCGTCCGCATCGACCGGAGCATGCTTTCGGGCAGCTTCCTGGCGGTCAACGCGCTCCTTACCGACAACGACTGGGGCGCACGCAAGCAGACCGCGACCTGGAGCCCGGGCTACGACGACAAGACGCGCAAGCAGGACGAGTGGGCGCACATCCTGCTCGCCCCATAGGCCGACGGCTGGATCTCACGAGTCTGGCTTCCTTCCCGGCCAGAGGACGGCTGCACACCTGGACTGACCTGGAACAGGTGGCAGAGAACCGCAGGACGATCGAGAGGAGGTCGTACAGAGAATGCTGACTCCGATCTGGGAAGCGGCCGAGGGCCACCTGTCCGAAGCGCGCATGCTTGCGGACGCCGCCGACTGCTTCGCGCTCTCTCGCTGGAGCTCATCGGATCGGCTGCGCGCACTGGCGGTTCAGATTGCCGGCAAAATGGAGGCGATCGGCCTCCAGGATGTCCGGCTGATCGAAGCTCCTGCGGATGGGCGTACCGCCTACGCCGGGTGGATCATGCCGCGTGCCTGCGATGTACGGAGCGCGCGGCTGACTCTGCTCGAGCCCGATGGGACCGAGAGCGTGCTGGCGGATTGGGAGCGCGAGCCCATATCGCTGATGATGTACAGCCACCCCACTCGGGAGGGCGGTGTAACAGCCGAGCTGGTGGTGGCGGACACCCTAGAGGAGATGACACCCGATCGTGTCAGCGGGCGGATCGCGCTCTTCTCCGGTCTGGGGCCGGCCCTTGTGCTGGCCGCGCTGGGAGCGGGAGCCCTCGGCGTTCTGAGCGACTGCCGCAACACTCGGCCGCCCTTCAAGCAGGGCGCCGCATTGGACGGGAGCCGGGAGTGGCACAACTACACGATGCCGCTCTGGGAGCAGGGGCTCCGTGGATTCGGATTCTCGCTGACCCCGGACCAGGGCCGGGAGATCCGCGCGCGGCTTGCGGCGGGCGAGAGAGTGCGAGCTCACGCCCGGGTGGAGACGCGCCACTACGATGGATCGCTGCCGCTGGTGAGCGGCCTCCTGCGCGGCGAGAACGCTGAGGAGATAGTGCTCTGCGGCCACTTCGACGAGGCTGGCGCGGATGATAACGGCTCACAGGTGGCCGTCGCGCTCGAAACAGCGCGGGCGATTCAGGCCATGATGGCGGCAGGGCAGATACCGCGTCTGCGGCGATCGGTCCGCCTGCTCTTTCCGATGGAGGCGCGCGGCTTCAATGCCCTGGTGCAGGATCAATCCGAGACTCGCCACATGGTCGCCGGCCTCAACATCGATACCGTAGGCACCGATCAGGATGCGCAGCACGCGCTCTGCTCTCTCTCTGATAACTTCATCGCGCTGCCATCCTATACCGAGGACCTTGCAGCCGATCTTCTTCGCCGCACCGCGGCCGCCAACCCGCTGTTTCGCTGGCGAAGGACCACCTCCGAGCTGATCGACAACATCTTCGGCGAGCCGCTCATTAGCGCGCCCACCCCTGCCCTCTGGCACGACAGCGCCACTCATCATCTCGATTCCGATACGCCGGAGACCCTTTCGGGCCCTATGCTGCGGCAGATGGCGCGCCTCACGGCA
>JBBRJW010000834.1:0-1609 GCA_038218705.1 Chthonomonadales bacterium
CCCACGCGACGCTCCGGGCAAGCGCGCGCGCACCCTCCGTCGCAGCAAGCTGGACGCCGTGAACGAGCATCGTCTTTGGTCCGAGTACATCGAGAGAGCCGAGACCTGAGACGGGGTCGGGCCCCGCGGGCCTCCATCGGATGTCTCGCCGCGTGAACATTTCTGCAAACGGCCCCGCGTCCCGGCGCACGAGCTCTCCCTCGGCGAGCGACTCCGCGGCGTGAATGCAGAGGCGGAGATCGTGAGCGCGCGCGTATTCACCGAGGGCCCGCATCAGGTCGGGGCGAACCGTGTAGACCGCGTGCGGGGAGACCGCGAGCTCGAGCGCGGAGTCACTGGCCAGATCGCGCATGGCTCGGAGCTTCGCGTCCAGCTCAGCGATCGTCTGCGAGACAGGAATCGCCGAATCGAGGCCGAATACCTCCTGGTAGATAACGCCGCCGAGACCGATCTCCAGTGCACCGTGCAGGGCCGCGCCAGAGAAGGAGCAGTCTCCGATCGAAGTGACTCCGCCGGCCAGGGCCTCGGCCGCGCCCCAGGTAGCCGAGGCGATCCACTCCTCAGGCCGCACGCTCACGGCCCGTGCCGCAAGAGCGCGCACCCAGGTGAAGAAGGGTAGGTCCTCCAGTAGGCCTCGCATGAGCGTGTAATCGATGTGCGTATGCACATTCACGAGGCCGGGCATCAGGACGGCATCGCCAAGCTCGATTACAGACGCGCCGTTGGCGCGCGCAGCCGGCCGTACCGCCTCGATTCGTCCGTCCTGGATTACTATCTCCCCGTTGGGCAGAGGGGGGCCTGCAACCGGCAGCACCCAGTCAGCGCGCACAATAGACGTCTCGGAGCTCATGCGCTGTTGTTCGCCGGGGCATACCCTGTTCTCCTCCTGCTCGACACGGGCCAGATATTGCCGGTGTTTTCGAGCGGCGCCGCCCGGAAGCGCAAAGAATCTCAAAATGGTCGATCCGGTGACTTGTAGGATTGGCCCGGACGCGCTTATAATTGCGGAGCAGGCAGTTGATAGTCTATAACGCTGACGACCGGGCGAAGGGAGCTTGAAGGATGGCGACAACGGAACCGGGAAGCCGTGTGGCAGTTCACGATATCGAGATGGGCGCCGAGGACTTCGATCCTATACGGGCAGCGGAGATCTACCGGCAGTACGGCTGTCTGGTGGTGCGGGGCCTCATGAAGCCCTACCTGGTCGAGCTCAACCGGGACATCGAGAGAGCGGTAGCGGAATCGCTCGACCTTCTGGCCGAGGCCAATCGGATCACGGAGGGCTGGGTAACCCCGAATGGAACTCTGTTCATTCCCGCGCCCTCAACCTTCAGCCGCGACAAGCAGATTATGGTGCTCGCCGTGAGCTACTTCAGCAGTGCCGCCTTTCTGCGCTCTGCGCTGGATTCGCGGGTGCTGGATATCATGGAGCAGATTCTCGGCCCGGATATCGAGCTCTACCTGAATGGGCAGTGTCTCTACAAGGAGCCGATCGGCGGTCATCCCAAGAACCTGCATCAGGATGCCGCCTACTTTGAGCATCGGTTTGAGGGCCCTGCGGCCGTGCTGAACTACGCCGTGGACACCGATCTCGTGAATGGAGCGCTCC
>JBBRJW010000835.1:0-1606 GCA_038218705.1 Chthonomonadales bacterium
GAGACCGGCATCGGCGACCACGTCTGCGGCAAGGCCCGCCAGACTCTCGAGCACCGCTTCGGGGGTTCTCGTCTCGGAGAGCGTCGCCTCGCTCCGGCGTGCCAGGATGGAGCCCTTCCGGTCCGCCACGCAGACCGCGCACTTGGTGCCCCCGATATCCACCCCCAGGATCCTTCCGTCTCGCATTCTGCCCGTCCTTCTCACAAATTCTGGTCCGCGCCGCAGACGGTCCACGGTTCCCCGTTCGAAGATCTCCTGTGCGCTCCTCCGTCGTTTATGCGAACCAGGGCGCATTTCCTTCCGATTCCTCCGTACGGGTATAATGAGCCGACCATGAACACGACCCCTGACTCCCCTACATCACCAGAGACCGACGCCGAGGCGCAGGAGCGAACCGCCGGAGCGAACCGTCGGGTGGCGGGCGCGTCCGGTGTCATGATGGCGGCAGTCATGGCAAGCAGACTGCTCGGGCTCGTCCGCGACCGGGCGATCTCCATGAAATTCGGTCAGGGAATCGACACCGACATCTACAACGCGGCCTTCACGGTTCCGGACCTGATCTTCTTCCTCATTGCTGGCGGCGCGCTCTCCTCCGCGATAATCCCGATCTTCACGGACTACTGTGAGCGGGGACGCGAGCGAGAGGCGTGGCGCATTTTCACGGTCGTAGCAATCGTCACAACGCTAGCCGTGGGCGCGTTGATCGTCATCGGTGAGATCTTCAGCCAGCAGCTTGTTCACCTTACCACACCGAAGTTCGATCAGGTTGCCGTCGTCGAGGCCGCCCGACTCACCAGGATCCTTCTCCCGGCGCAGATCTGCTTTTTCCTGGGTGGCTTGATGATGGGTGTTCTCCAGACGCGCAACAAATTCGCCGGCCAGGCTTTCGGGCCCATCATCTATAACCTGGGGATCATCTTTGGATGCGTTGTCCTGACCCGGGTCTTCCCGGCTCCCTGGCACACCGCTGCGGAGCACGCGCTCTACCTGCGGCATCCGTGGCCAGATCCGCGCATTGCGGGCCTCTGCTGGGGAGCGGTGATAGGCGCTGTCCTCGGGAATCTGCTGTTCCAGTGGGTGCTCATTCGCCGCGTCGGAGGTTATTTCGCACGGGGTGGACTGCGCCATCTGCTTCGGCAGCCCGGTGTGAAAGAGGGTTCCGCGCAGGTCTGGCGCATGATGCTCCCGATCATCCTTGGACTGGCGCTCCCACAGGTGAGCGCAATAGTAAACAAGTACTACGCCTCAGGGCTTCCGAAGGGCCAGTTATCGGCCCTGATGAACGCGAACCGCCTGATGCAGGTGCCGCTAGGAGTCTTCGCACAGGCAGTTGCAATCGCAATCTTCCCGACTCTCGCCGCACACGCCGCGCGCAAAGAGATGAAGCAGCTCAGGAGCACCACCAACTTCGGGCTTCGCTTCATCCTCTTTCTCACGATTCCGGCATCGGTTATCATGACCGTGCTCTCCCTGCCCATCGTTCAGGTCCTGCTTCAGGGCGGCAAGTACACTACATCCGACTCCATGCTAGCGTCTCACGCGCTCGATCTCTACGCGATCGGAATCTTCGCCTGGTCTGCCCACTCCATCGTCTCGAGAACCTTCT
>JBBRJW010000836.1:0-1603 GCA_038218705.1 Chthonomonadales bacterium
CGCCCGCGAATAGGCAGGCGCGCAGAGGACACCGTCGTCTTCGGTCTGCACGAGGAAGAAGGGCGGCATTCCCTTGTGCGGGGCCACCTCCGCCGGCGGAGCTCCATCGGCATTTGCCAGGTATGCGGGATAGACCAGCACCGTGAAGTCCGGCCGGCAGCTCGCTTTGTCCGCACTGTCGATCGGCGCGTAGGCGCGATGCTCATACTGGGTAGAGAGCCGCGCGCTCAGATGGCCGCCGGCAGAGAAGCCGAGCACGCCCAGCTGCTTCGGATCGATGCAGTATTCGGCGGCATGCGAGCGGAGCAGGGAGAGGGCGCGCTGGGCATCCTGGAACGCGCCCTCGCGCCGGGAAGGGACCCGATAGTGGAGCACGGCGGCCACGTAGCCGAGGGTATTGAGCCACTCGGCAATCTCGCTTCCCTCCAGGTCGCTTGCGAGGATGGAGTAGCCGCCGCCAGGACAGACCATGACGGCGGGGCGGGAGCCTCTGCCGGCAGGCCGGTAGATGTGAAGGGTAGGCTGCGTGACATCGTTGGTGCGCGTGATCTTAGCGTCGGCATCGAACTCGTCGCGGCCGGGGTTCGTGGTGGTCTCGCCAGGCGCGGTGGCCGGCCAGACCGGGAGAGTGAGCGGGGATGCCGACAGGTCGGCGGCGGCGCAGAGCGAGACGAGCAGGGCGTGTGTGGTGGCTAATGGCAGCACGGCGAAGACCCCTTCCAGCGAGTGAGACTGGGAGTCTGTTCGCGCCGCCGCCCGTCGAATCCTGCGGGACCCGGGTACTGCCCGATGTCCACCGCCAATGGCGCACCAATTCGCGCGCTGCCCGCGCGACCGGCCAGGAGCGCGCGGCCCCGCAGCGCGGCGGTGGCGAGGTGCTTCCTAAATGAGTACAGCCCCCGGTAGCGTGAGCTTCCGGGGGCTGAAGGGAGCGGTGCGCGCCAGGACTACAGGGAGCGGTCGAGCGCGGTGGCGATGCGGCGGCACTCCTGCATCAGGTTCTCGAACTGCTCGGGCAGCAGCGACTGTGCCCCGTCCGAGAGTGCCTCTTTCGGGCAGGGATGCACTTCAATAATCAGTCCGTCTGCTCCGGCTGCGATGCCGGCGCGCGCCATGGCCGTTACGTATCGCGCGACGCCGATGCCGTGCGAGGGATCGACAATGACCGGCAGGTGCGAGATATGTTTCAGAACAGGTACCGCGTTCAGATCGAGCGTATTGCGAGTGTAGGTCTTGTCGAGCGGGTGAACGCCGCGCTCGCAGAGCAGAACCCGGTCGGTGCCATGGTGGAGCAGATACTCCGCGGCCAGCAGGAACTCGTCGATCGCTGCGCTCGGCCCGCGCTTCAGCATTACAGGGTGCCCGGAGCGGCCCGCGGCAATCAGCAGCGGGTAGTTCTGCATGTTGCGCGCGCCGATCTGCAGGATATCGGTGTGAGCGGCGACCAGCGGAACATCCTCCGGGGAGACGACCTCAGTGATTGTGAGGACGCCAACTTCGTCGCCAACCTCTTTCAGGAGCTTCAGCCCTTCAACGCCGAGTCCCTGAAACGCATAGGGTGAGGTGCGAGGCTTGTAAGCGCCCGCCCGCAGCACTTTGGCGC
>JBBRJW010000837.1:0-1592 GCA_038218705.1 Chthonomonadales bacterium
TCTCGTCCTCCTCGCTGTACCGATCCTTCGGAAAGACGATGGTCTTATGCTGGCCGACTGCCTCTTCCGCGGTGTAACCGAAGATTCGCTCGGCTGCCTGGTTCCAGGAGGTGATAACGCCGTCGAGCGTCTTGCTGATAACTGCGTCGTCCGAGCTGTTAACGATTGCCGCGAGGCGAGAGCTTGCCACTTCGGCCTCGACGGCATTGGAAATGTCGCGGAAGTTCAGCGCCACGCCCTGTGCAAGCGGATGCACCCGGATGCGCCAGGATCGGCCCGAGGAAGCGCGGCGAAGGTCGAACTCGACCAGACCGCCTGATTGAGCGGCATTAGCAACCGCGTCCTTCTGAGGTGAGGCAGCGAGGTCAGGCAGAAGCTCCGCCGGAGACTTTCCGGCCAGGGCATGCAGCGGCTGGCCTACCAGGCTGGCCGCACCGGGGTTTGCGTACCGGCACTGCCCGCCCTTGTCGAAGACCAACAGCCCGTCGGGCAGCCCGGCAAGTATTTCAGCACAGGGTCCTAACTCCCAACAGCCGTCCGTTGAATGGGAAGGGGAGTTCGTTTCAGTCAGTTTTTGCATTGTGTGGTTGCTCCGCTTGGCGGGCGGCACGAGGGACCCGGGAATTCGGGTGTTTTAAAAGTATAACCATGAGAAAATAGCTTCTCCGCAGTACGCTCCTGAGCTATGAATGGTTTCCGGCACGATGGCAAACCGGCTATGCCCGTTAAGCTTCAGAGCCTATTGGTTCCAGCCGAGTCGGCCGTTGATCGAGATCGAGTAGGTCGCCTGTCGGGTGACCATCGCATAGACAGCCCAGATCGCCTCTGCGCTGAACTCCGCCAGGATGATTCCGAGCGCGACCTGATGCAGCTTGTCATGCCCCTTGAGCCCATAGTATCGCTCGACAAAGAGCTTGATCAGCCAGACCAGGATGAGCCCGGTCCAGAAATAGTCGAGGCCGAAGTTCATTGCGAGTGCGTAGCCCGCGGGGTGGAGAGGGAAGCCGGGAGCGCGGAAGCGTATGAAGTCGAGGGCGAGAACCATGGTGAATCCCAGCAGCACAAAGGCGATGGCTGTCGGGTTGGTCGGCTGGTGCCGGTTCATAAGCGTGTCGACTACGCTGGCCGTATCTCCCCCCGTATGGATCGCCGCGAAGTGGTAGCCGCGGTAGATGTACGCGCCGTGTCCCAGCACGCTTCCGTACACGGTCGCAAAGAGAATGGCGAAGAAGAGGGCGCGCTGGCTCAATCTGGCCGAATCGCCCATTTTCATTGCTTCGAGCTGGTGGGGCATGGGATGCGTGCGGTGGATGCGATTGTAGAAGTAGAAGGTGGTGACCACCCGGCTGATCGCGGCCTTTGGCAGCGCTCCCGTTCCGGCGAAGTCCACCAGCAGCTGGTTCGGCCCCATGAACGCCATCTCGTGGGAGGGTGCGCCGATCTGTGCCCGCATCCGGGTGAGCGCGAAGCTAAAGGCGAGGAAGAGAAAGGTCTCGAACGCCACCATCCAGAGTGGAATGCCGATCAGCAGCCCGACTGCTCCAACCCCTCCCAGGCAGATCAGCAGACCCGCAAATGCCAATCGGTGCGGC
>JBBRJW010000838.1:0-1591 GCA_038218705.1 Chthonomonadales bacterium
GGTATTTCGCGGCTGGAGCGCTTCGATGCATCGGCCTTCCCCTCGCGCATCGCCGGCGAGATCAAAGAGTGGGACCCGACGCGCTGGATGGAGAGGAAGGAGGCTCGCCGCACGGATCGATTCGTGCAGTACGCTGTCGCCTCCAGTATGATGGCGGTCGAAGATGCCGGGCTCGTTATTACCCCGGAGAACCGCGATCGGATTGGCTGTTTCATCGGCTCTGGAATTGGCGGACTAACCACTCTCGAAGAGCAGTTCGAGCTCCTTAAGACCCGGGGGGCAGGCCGACTCAGCCCGTTCACCATTCCAACCATCATTGCAGACATGGGACCCGGGCAGGTCTCGATCAACCTCGGAATTCGCGGCCCGAACAGCTGTGTGGTTTCGGCCTGCGCCACGGGAACCAACAACATCGGCGACGCATTTAGAGTGATCGCGCACGGCTATGCGGACGCAATGGTGACCGGCGGCACCGAAGCAGCGATCGCGCAGCTCTCGATGGCCGGATTCGGCGCGGCGCGTGCGCTCTCGACCCGCAACGATGAGCCCGAGCGAGCGAGCCGTCCCTTCGATGCGGACCGGGACGGCTTTGTGATGGCGGAGGGCGCCGGCATTCTGATACTGGAGGAGCGGGAGCTGGCGATGGCCCGGGGAGCTCGAATCTATGCCGAGATTGTCGGCTACGGGTCCACGGCGGATGGCTATCACATCACCTCCCCGTCGCCAGATGGCGAGGGAGCGGTGCGCGCCATGAGGCTCGCTCTGGAAGAGGCCGGCGCGCAGCCCGCGGAAGTCGACTACATCAACGCGCACGGCACGAGCACGCCGCTGAACGACAGCACAGAGACCCTCGCGGTGAAGACTCTCTTCGGCGATCACGCCTATAAGATGCCGATCAGCTCAACCAAGTCGATGACCGGCCACCTGAGCGGCGCTGCCGGCGCATTGGAAGCCGTCATCAGCGTTCTTACCATCCGGGATAACATGCTTCCGCCTACCATCAACTACGAGACGCCGGATCCTGCTTGCGACCTGGACTATGTTCCAAACACGGCGCGGCCCACGCAGGTTACCCTGATGCTCTCGAACTCTTTCGGCTTCGGCGGGCGCAACGCGGTGCTCGCGTTCCGGAGGCACCCGGCCTAACCTCTCTCCCGTGGCGCTGTCTATCGGATCGCTCGCCATGTAACGGCGCCGGGATGCTGGGGCGTCTCAGGCGGATCGAGCCCGGCCCTCTCTGCCCTGAGCAGAAGGGACTCGAGGGCCGGTGCGCCGGGGTGCAGCGCCCCCAGAATCTCCGCGGTGTACCCGAGCGCCCCCTGAAGATTCGGCGCAAGCACGAGGAAGACCAGTTGTGACGCAGGAATAACGTCCAGGTCACGCACGTTCACTGCTATCTCCCATGGCAGGAGGGTAGCGACTTCTGACCGCAGGCCACGTACTCCAACCAGCGCGTCTTCAAGGACGTCAAGCGGACACTCGACACCGGGCACGATCGGGCGAAGCAGGTTAATTGCGCCCAGGAAGCAAGACATCGCCTCTGTGCGCCTCTCCGCCTTACCATGGAGGGCGCCGAGCCTCACCCATGCAC
>JBBRJW010000839.1:0-1590 GCA_038218705.1 Chthonomonadales bacterium
CGCTGTTCGAGACGGGGTCGTGTGACTCCCGGGCCGCGCGCAACGACAGCGCCGCGCTCCGGGCTGCCGGTGAGGGTGATGTGCGCGGCCTCGGCGGATTCGAGGAGTCCTCCGTCGCGCAGCTTTCGCAGCGCACGGAAGACCGTGTGTGTTGACGCCTAATACGGCTGCCAGGCCGCGCGAAGGGGACATCTGAGCGAGCGGGCTGGCGTTTCCTTTCGTAGAAGTTCGCTCAGCCTTCATGCCCCGCCGCCGGCGCCTCGGGCACGCTCCCAGCGTGAGCGGTTGCCCACTCAGACGGCGAGCGACCTTCACAGCAGGTGCCTGGTAGAGGTGGCCGCGAACCAAAGGCAGCCCCGAGAAGCTTCACGGAGAGTGACGCCCGTGCTCCAAAGCGGCCAGTGCTCAGACGGCGCCAGAGCACGCCGTTGCCCTGGTAGGCACCGATAGAACCGGGTTGAGTCCCCCTTGCTAGTCCCCCTGCCAGTCGAAGGGGAAGTGCTTGCTCGAGCGGCCGTCCCATTCCCATTTGAACCCGAAGCCATCGGCACGGTCGGTCGTCGCTTTGCCCCAGGTTGCAACCTGGCCGGGGCCGACCTCTGCGCCGGGAGAGTTGTGAACCTGAACCCTCTGACCGGGAGCCGTCGTCGGGCCGGTCAGCGCCTCGGCGCGGGCCGTTGCCTTGCCGGGAACCTCGGCTGCCCAGTAGGCGAGGTCGTCTGCGATCTCGAATGTGATCGGGACGTACTCGATCCCGCGAACCTCGCCGACCATGCTCGCGAACTCCCCGGGCCAGCCGCCTCCCTGACCGCTGAAGATGGCGGTTAGAGCCTCGCGTTGGGACTCGTCGGCGCGCTCGTCGATGTACATCCCCATCGTGACCTTCGCCTCGCCCGCCCAGATATTGCCCTGAAAGGAGCCGAGCGCCACGACATTGAGTCCGTCCAAGCTCACATCCCCGTAATGCCCGTTTCGGATGTGCCACGCGAGGATGCCCTCGCAATCGCCGTACGTGGGCGCCTGCGCGAAGGTGCATGGACACGGAATCGTGCACTTGCAGACGTCGAACCAGTCACCCGCCGCACGCCACTGCGGAATGGCGGACATCGTGCCTCCTTCGTCGATGAGCAGGAGGTTATTCGAGCGGCGGCCCGTCCAGGACTCCAACCAACGAGGGCGCCGGTGGAAACCGCTAGGGAGGCGCGTCCGGGTCCCAGCGGCGGGCAGTGATCCGGAAACGCGGCTGGGGTGGTGGAGCGCCGCCACGTCCCGCCGCACTGGCGCGGATCGGCGCTCCAAATCGCATCGTCCCCCAGTACGGCTCCCGCCGGAAGGGCCGATCGGCCTATTCCGATCGATCGGTGAGACCTAGATCTAAGCGGCGTTCTCCTCGCCGCTCTCTTCCAACTCGCGTTCCCGCTCCTTGGCCTGCTCTGCCGGCGAACCCGCAGGCCCGCTGTCTTCCTCCTCGGTGCCCTGCCTATCGTCACCGTCGCGATCTGGCGTTTGTGCTCCCATTTCACCCTTTCCGATAGCTCTCGTTTGCGTTCTCGCCGGGGTCGGCGCGGGGATGGACTGGTTCTTGGAATG
>JBBRJW010000840.1:0-1588 GCA_038218705.1 Chthonomonadales bacterium
CATGCAGCCATCCGCCAGGTTCAGGCCGGCGGCGAGCAGCAGGCACAGGCTGCGGCACAGGCGGACGAAGCGATGCGGCAGGCTGCCACGGCGGTAGACGAAGTCGCCCGATCGTCGGAACGGATGGCCCAGACCGCGCGCCAGGCAGATCAGGTGGCGAATTCTGGAGGCAAGGCCGTCGAGCAGACGATCGCGAGCATGGGGCGGATTCAGGATCAGGTCAGCACCTCTTCGGCGGCGGTAACTGAGCTGGGAGAGATGGGCCAGGCGATCGGCGCGATTGTTGAGACGATTGATCAGATCGCTGAGCAGACCAACCTGCTGGCACTGAACGCAGCCATCGAAGCGGCTCGGGCCGGAGAGCACGGTCGGGGTTTCGCCGTTGTCGCGGACGAGGTGAGGAAGCTGGCGGAGCGCTCCACTGTGGCTACCAGCGAAGTGAGCAGCCTCATCGCCAAAGTGCGCAAGGGCGTTGACGAGGCCGTGCGCTCCATGCAGGTGAGCATTCGCGAGGTGAGCGAGGGCTCCGAAAAGAGCCGTGAGGCCGGGAAAGCACTCGATGAGATCGTGGAGGCCGTGCAGTCCGTCGCGGCGCAGGTGGAATCGGTGTCCGCCATTACCCAGCAGATGTCGGCTTCGGTACAGGAGGTGACGGCCACCGTCGAGACGGTGCGGCGATCCGCGGCCGAGAACGAGCAGGCGGTAACCTCCATGGCGGAGAGCGCCAATCGGGTCTCTACGGTCATCACCTCCGTGGCGTGTATCAGCCAGGAGACGGCTGCGGGAGCCGAGGAGCTGAGCGCGTCCGCGTCGGAGGTATCGGCCTCCGCACAGAACGTTTCCGCTGCCGTCGAGGAGCAGAGCGCGAGCATCGAGGAGGTGAATGCCTCCGCGAACGAGCTGAGCCAGATGGCGTCACAGCTCCAGGAGCTGGTGCACCGGTTCCGAACGACCGCGTCCACGGACGTGGTCGAGAAGAAGACCGCCTACCGCAAAGCTGCGTAGGCATTCCCCACCGCCACATCCTCCCTTCGATCGACGAAGGGAGGGTGTGATTCTCTCCCATAGCACCCTATCCCACTGCAAACCCTCAGGTTTTTCTCCACCCTCCGCCCGAAGCTGCGCTCGCCTGGCACGCCGCGATCACGCGCTGAGCCGCGAGGCCATCCTCGAAGGAGGGCGAACGCGGGCTCATCGGCTCGCCGGCATCATAGCGGGCCACGTTCTGCACAAAGTCGAAAAGACTCTGAATGTGCAGATTCAGCCAGCCCACGCTGTTCTTGGTCGCGCCGAGTGCGTACGGTTTGGGGTAGCGGGTAACGCACTCGATTCTCCGGAAGCCGCGGTCCCCACCGAGCGCTCGCTCCGGCTCCGTCGCGTCGTAGGCCTCCAGCCAGTTCGGCTCCATCAGGTTGAAGCGTAATGCGCCCCGCGAGCCATGGATCTCAATGCGCAGCTCGTCCTGCACCCCGGTCGCCATGCGCGTCGCCTCGAGGGTGCCTACCGCGCCCCCCTCGAGTCGGCAGAGCGCAAGCGCGATGTCGTCAACATCGACCATCCACATACCGCCCTCACGGTCCGGGCGCTC
>JBBRJW010000841.1:0-1587 GCA_038218705.1 Chthonomonadales bacterium
TGTTGCGTGTGTGGCGTTGCCCAGCGTCCCGCTACGTCGAAGCGAGCGCGGAATCCCCTTACGTACGCTTCTCCCTCCGCGGGGCTCAGCAGACCCTGAGCAGCCTCCGGTTGAGAAGCCGCCACTGGAGTTGGCTCCGGCGTCAGGTAGCGACCCCATGAATCTGTGAAGTCCTGCCGCCAGTAGCCCTTCGGAGTCAGCTCTCCGAGGCGAATCGTTCGCGGCTTGATGTCGAACTGCTGGAGTTTCTTGGCAAGCTGGGATGCGGCGGAGGCAATACGGGAACGCCGGCCATCGCCTTCTGTCCATTGGACATCGCGGCCCCACCATTCTGCCCAGGGTCCCTCCACCCCGGGTACGTTCGCATCCACCAAAGACACCAGCAGTTGCTCGGAGGAGATCTTGTCCGACCCCGTGTGATCGAAGACTGCCTTGATCTCCTTAAGGAGTCGCAGGTTCGTGGATTCCTTGGCTTGAGCCTGGTCGAGGTGGAGTTCGAGCGCGGCGTCCCGCGCCTCGACAGGCCAGCCTGCTTCAGCAAGGTCGGCAATCGCCAGCAGCGGTTCCCACGCATCGGCCTTTCGATCGCTCAGCTCTTCTGGGACCCGAGGTGTCGCGCCGGCGAGCCGTGCGATGACGCCGGGCGCCTCCCAGATGGCGAGGGCGTTCCGCACGGGTTCCCCGGCCGCTTGAGCTGCCTTGTATCGGAATCGGTCCACGTGTTCGCCCTTCGTCTTTCGAACAAGGCGGATCGGAATCGACCGGTCGGTGATGGTATCCGGGAGGTACCCGATCCCAGTTAGCGCCTTCGGGCAGAACACCTCGAAGGGCTTCACCTCCTTGCTGCGCTCTCCCTCAACCCTCAGTACCTTCTGGCCACGACGGTTCCCGGCGTTGAGAATGCCTCTCAGTTCCTCGGTGCCCTGTGACCTGGCGCTGAAGATCGCATCGACCTCGTCCATCAGCAGCGTGATGGGCCCGAGAGAAATGGACCTGAACAGGGCAGCCACCGAGAGATTCGCGGCCCGGATTGGGTTGCGAGCGAGCTGCTCGAGGACCTCGAGCAGGCGCGTCTTCCCGGAGCCCTTTTCGGGGCTGGTGACGGCCAGGTAGGGCGTCACCTATGCTGCCTGCACCGCGTACGTGTGCACAACCCACAGTGCGACGGCCGTTGCTTGCGCGTCGGACTTGAACCGGACATATCGACGCAGAAACTGTCTTGCCGCGTCCAGGCTGCCGGCCAAGGTGTTAAGGGCTTCCTTGTCAGGTTCGCAGAACTCGTTCAGCCCGAAGCCGGCCGCAATGTGGTCAGTCGAGTCCTTACCCTCCTTAGGCTCAACGATGACGACAGAGCTTGCGATGCCCATAAGCGAGGTCTTGACGGCTGCGGCGTGCCTACGCCCGGGCTCGTCTTTGTCCGCCACGATTACGACTGCAGCGCCGTCAAGGCAGCGGGCATATTCGGGGAGCCACTTCCCGGCACCACCCGGATTGCAGGTCGCCGCACCGCCAAGTGACTCGATTGCGTGTACGTCCTTCTCGCCCTCGACAATGTAGATGGTCTTAAACGGAACGGCGCTAAGGAGG
>JBBRJW010000842.1:0-1574 GCA_038218705.1 Chthonomonadales bacterium
GTTCGCCACGGACGGCTTCTTCCACCGTGATGACGGGATGGACCTCGAAAACGAACGCAGGCAGCATTGAACAGAATTTATGAATGGTTACCAAATCGTCGCATTCCATCAGCATGTGCCCGCCCCACTCGCCGACTCGGATCACAAAGAAGTCGATCTTGAAATTGTCCGGTGCCTTCCATTGGCCAAAGACTTCGAGGATCCGCTTCTGGGCATTCTCGTACTCCAGGGGGGACCCCTGCGGGCGCTCGAACCAGCTGATCACGTATTTCATTCCTATCCTTCCGAAAGAGGTGAAAGCCGCTCGGCGGTTGCTGTTGTAGACGCCCTAACGAATGGCGAATCAGCTGCAAACGACTTCTTGAAAACCTATGGTCCACGGCCCCACCGGGAGAGGCGTCAGCTCAGGAACCCCGCCGTGCCCGCGTGTGTCGGCTGCATGAGCGGGCTACGCGGCGTGGGTTGGGGACGCTAGGGCGAGGGTGAGGAGCTCGCGGTCCGTGCTCTCGAACCCCGAGGCCCGGTAGATCGCTTGTGCTGGCCTATTCCCGCGGGCCGCCTCCAGGTGCATCGCGCGCACTCCGAGGCGCTCGCAGACCGCGCGTGCGCGCTGCACCAAGGCCCGCCCAAGGCCACGATTCCGTAGCGCCGGCCGGACAAACAGGTCGTCCACGAATGCGCTCCGCCCCCCGTACTCCATGCTATAGCAGAAAGTGAGAACCAAGTGGCCCCCACCTCGCTTTCGAAGTCAGCCAGCCAGACCTGACCAAGTTCCCCGGGACCCAAGAGGGGTAGAAAGGCAGTCCGTGCACGTTCGGGGCGTAAGGGATACCCAGCCTCCGCGTAGAACTCGCCCATCAGCTCGAGGAGGGCTGGAAGATCGGAGGGGCTTGCCTGACGGATGGTCATCGTCATTCTCCCTCCACCTGGAACGAGTGCTCGAACGTCCGCCTAGCGATTTGCGCATCAGCTGCAGGCGATCATGCCCGAGCCCGCACAAACCTACGTGCCTTTGTGCGCTCGGGCAGCCTACCGCCCGCGCAGAGCCTGGCGAACCGCGGCCTGTCGGCTGCATGCGGGGGTTAGGCGGTGCCCGCCGCGATGGCGGCGAGCTCCGCCACCGGCTGGAGCCTCGCCTGCAACGCCGCCGGCACGCCATGCCGCGCGCCGATCCATTCCGGGCGATTGTAGCCCACCGTCACCGTCCCGCCCGCTCCCTCCCAGATCAGCACCTTGAGGGGAAGGTCGATCCCCGCCGTGGGCGCCGCCGCCAGCAGCGGAGTCCCCGCCCGGGGATTGCCGAAGACCAACAGCCGGGTCGGTCGCAGCTCGAGCCCGACCGAGCCGGCGTCGGCCGCGAAGTCGATCCGGGCAAACACCGTCAGGCCGCGCGCGGCGACCGCCGCTTCCAGCCGTGCCCAGGCGTCGGCGACCGACCCAAGTGCGGGGACCTCGACCATCCCAGCGGGCACCGTAGTGTCATCGGGCATAACGCTGCTCCGTCGCTATTTCTGTGCATCTGCCTAACGACTGGCGCATCAGCTGCGGGCCCGCAAGCCCGGGCCCGCACCAAC
>JBBRJW010000843.1:0-1564 GCA_038218705.1 Chthonomonadales bacterium
TTGGCGTCCCATGCCGGGAGACGATCATCACACTCTATGATGTGTACAATGCCGATGAGACATTCCTTACGGGCACCGCAGCGGAAGTGATTCCGATGGTGAAGTGCGATGGCCGGCCGATCGGCGCAGGCAAGCCCGGCCCGCTCACCGGGCGCATCATCGCAGCTTTCCGGGAACTCACTCCCCGCGATGGCGTACGCGCCGACTAGTCAGCCGCTCGGCGCTTCAGGAACTTTTTCGGACCGAAATCGACTATACAAGTGAGTAAGCTTATTGGCTTTCACCACTTTCCAAGACAGACCGTTTCCCCATGTGTCTGCGTTTTGCTTGTGGGATTCGTTTCTGTTCGCCGCGCCATCGCCGACTGCCTCATCAGCAACGGAAGGAATCGCTCCGACGGACAGGTAGGAGGGACGAAACAGAATGTGGCAGAGATTTACAGAACGGGCGAGGCGGGTAGTATTCTTCGCTCAGGAAGAGGCCGGAAGGCTCGGCGAGAACTACGTCTCCACGGAGCACCTCCTGCTCGGGCTTGTTCGCGAGAACGATAGTGTCGCCGCGCGAATCCTCGATCGCATGGGGGTCTCCCTCGGGCGCATTCGAAGCGAAATCGAGCGCCAGGTGACCCGTGGCGATGGCCGCCAGGGCCAGGATATGCAGCTCACCCCGCGCGCCAAGCGCGTGATCGACCTCGCTTACGATGAGGCTCGACAACTGAGCAACAACTATATCGGCACAGAACACCTGCTGCTTGGCCTCATCCGCGAGGGCGAGGGCCTGGCAGGGCGCGTGCTGGCCAAATTGACGGTGGAACTGGAGCGCACCCGGCGCGAGGTTATGGCGCTGCAGGATAACGACAGCGGCATGCCCTCGAGCCAGAAGCAGGGCCAACGCTCGCGAACGCCAACCCTCGACGAGTTTGGCCGCGACCTTACCGAACTGGCTCGCAGCGAGAAACTGGACCCTGTCGTTGGCCGACAGACCGAGATCGAGCGTGTAATCCAGATCTTGAGCCGCCGCACCAAGAACAACCCGGTGCTGCTGGGTGAGCCGGGCGTCGGCAAGACGGCGATCGCCGAGGGCCTCGCACAGCGCATCATCTCCGGCGACATTCCGGATATGCTCAAGGACAAGCGGATCGTCTCACTGGACCTCGCGGGTCTCGTGGCTGGCACGAAGTACCGCGGTGAGTTCGAGGAGCGGATGAAGCGCGTGATGGAGGAGGTCCGCAAAGCGGCCGGCGAAATCATTCTCTTTGTGGATGAGCTCCACACCCTCGTGGGCGCAGGCGCGGCCGAAGGCGCAATCGATGCCTCCAACATCATGAAGCCGGCCCTCGCCCGCGGCGAGCTCCAGTGCATCGGCGCAACCACGCTGGACGAGTTCCGTAAGTACATCGAGCGGGACGCGGCCCTGCAGCGCCGCTTCCAGCCCGTAAAGGTGAGCGAGCCCACTCCGGAGGAGAGCGTTCAGATCCTGAAGGGCCTGCGCGAGCGGTACGAGCAGCACCACCACGTGAAGATCACCGATGACGCTCTCGTCGCGGCCTCTCAACTCGCCGATC
>JBBRJW010000844.1:0-1564 GCA_038218705.1 Chthonomonadales bacterium
GAGGCGCACTGACCCGCACCCCATTACGGTCCACGCATCGGGCTTCCGCCGCTGCCGGCAGGATTGGCAGGGCGGGGCCGCGAAAGGGAACGGCATGAAGATCCTCTTCTCCTGCGTGCTTCTGGCGTTGGCAGCTATTCCCTCCACAGGCCTGCGGGCGCAGACTCTGCGCCTTCCAGCCGGCAGGATCGCGCACTTTGGCGCGGCCGGCGTGCAGGTGAGCGAAGCCGGATCGCCCCTGCTGTGGAGCGGTCTCACTCAGCTCTTTGCAGGGGATCGCTCCGAAGGCTACGTTACCTTCCGGCCGGCTGGCGGCGAGCACGGCGCGCAGGCCCTGCCTGACGGTGGGCTCGCAAGCGACCAGCCTATTCGATATGCCGGTAAGCCCGGGGTCTTCACCGGCACTCTGCGCAGCGAGGTCCATCCGGACGGCGTTTTGCGGTTCCAGATTCACGGGCGGTGGGAGGGTCTTGCCGACCTCTCCGTGGAGTGGAATCCGGTGCGCCTCGCGGCATATGCCCTGCTCGGGACCACATGGAGAACCGAGGGCGGACCGCACGGCTCGGGCGCGCACGGGCGAATCGGCCTCGCGGCGCAGGCCGGACCCTATCCCCACAATCAGGTCGGTGAGGAGTGGGAGCGAATCAACCTCGAAAGCCCGCTCGGGGCGAAGAGCGAGATCGTTTCGAGCGGCGGCCCACTGGTCCTGCTTGATGGCCGGGATGACCCGAACCTCCGCGATACGCGAGCCTTCTGGGTGGGTGTGGTAGATAGCCGGCTTCGACCCGGCCAGGAGATCGATCGAAGCATCTCCCTTCATCTGCCGCCGGAGGCCCTCTTTGCCGCGCCGCCGTCCATGAGGGCCGCGCCTCCTCTCGGAGGACAGGGCGTTCGGATTCCAGCGCCGCACCCGCTCCTCGACCGCGAGCGCCAGCCTCTCATCATCCCGCAGCCGAAGCGCGTTCGCTTTGACACCGGCACGTGGTCGCCCAGCCCGTTGGTCTCACTCGTCCTGGCCGCTCCCGTCGAAGCAGACCGCGAGCGCCTGGAGCGCGCTGCCCGAGTGCTCATGGCAGAGGCCGGCGTCCGTCTGGAGACGCGAGTCGCAACAGCGGCGTCGCCCTGGAGTGGCCGCGGCCTGCTCGTGGCGGCCGAGGGAGCGCCGGGGCTGGGCGAAGCGCGCACGCCTCCGCTCCATGCCGAGGGGTACGCGCTTCAGGTGACGGAGAGAGGTGCAGCGATCGTCGGCCGCGATCCAGCCGGCGCATTCTATGGACTTCAGACGCTGAGGCAGCTCCTGCTGCCCGGGCGAAAAGCCACCTTCGCGCGGGCTGAGATCGCGGATTGGCCCAGCCTCCGATTTCGCGGCGCGCACCTCTTCATCGGGCAGAACGCGCTCCCGTTCCACCGGAAGCTGATCGAGCGCATCTTCAGCCGGTACAAGCTGAACCACCTGGTGCTCGAGTGCGAGTATACGCGGTGGCAGACCCACCCCGAAATCGTGGTTCCTACCTCTATGACGGCGGAGGACCTGCGCGAAGAGGTGGCGGCGGCCCGGGAGCAC
>JBBRJW010000845.1:0-1563 GCA_038218705.1 Chthonomonadales bacterium
CGGCCGTGAGTTCCCGTCGGACGTTCAGGACCCGGCCTTCGACGACCTCTACGGCCCCGCGCTGCCCGGCCCGAAGGATACACACGACGTGAGCCAGGACCCGCCGACCCCGGAGCACCTGGAGGAGTGGCTCGCCCGCACCTGCGAGATCGTGGATAAGTACCGCCCGCAGATTGTCTGGTTCGACTGGTGGATCCATCAGGAGGCGTTCGCGCCCTACCTGCAGCGCTTTGCGGCCTACTACTATAATCGCGCTGTCGAGTGGGGTCTCGGTGTGGCGATAAACTATAAGTACGATGCCTATCCCACGGGTACGGCAGTCTTCGATGTGGAGCGGGGCCAGCTCGCCGGGATACGCCCGGAGTTCTGGCAAACGGATACCTCGGTATCGAAGAACTCATGGGGATATATCGAGGGACAGGACTACCGAACGGTCGATTCGCTGATCGACGATCTGGTGGACATCGTGAGCAAGAACGGCGCGCTCCTTCTGAACGTCGGCCCGAAGCCCGACGGCACGATCCCAGAGCCGGAGCAGGAGCTCCTGCGCGGCATCGGCGCATGGCTGAAAGTGAACGGCCAAGCGATCTACGGCACGCGGCCATGGAAGACATTCGGCGAGGGGCCGACCGAGGTTAAGGAGGGGGCGTTTACCGATACGCATCGCTCAGCCTTCACCGGCGAAGACATCCGGTTCACTTGCAGCGGTGACACGCTCTATGCCATCGCGCTCGCCTGGCCCGGTGAGGAGATGCGCATCGCCTCTCTTGGGCGCGCTGCAGGACTCTGGGAGGGCGAGATCGGCAAGGTATCGCTTCTCGGGAGCGACGGGCCGCTCGCCTTCACCCGCAGCGAAGATGCTTTGCTTATCAAGCTGCCAGCAGCGCCGCCCTGTGAGCATGCCTTCGCTGTCAAAATCGAGCGCTGAGAAGGCGCGTAACGCGCCTGAGAGGAGCCAGGGATGCCGCCGAAAGCGCCACCTGCGGCCCGAATCGAGAGCCTTCGCATTCGAAACTACCGGGCTCTTCGGGATGTAACATTCAAAATCGCAGATCCGCTCACGGTTCTTCTGGGCCAGAATGGCAGCGGCAAGTCTACCGTGATGGACGTGCTGGCTTTCCTGTCGGAGTGCTTTGAGCGGGGCCTCCGGGTCGCCTGGGAGCAGCGCCTCCGCTTCGATCAGCTGCGCACTCGTGGCGCCACGGGTCCGATTGAGATCGCAATAAAGTATCGGGAGGCGAAACGCCTCCCGCTGATAACTTACGTCATTAAGATCGATGAGAGCGACGATGGCCCGTACGTGCAGAGTGAGACGCTCTCCTGGTCACGAGATGGGCGAGGGCGACCGTTTGTGTTCCTTCGATTCACGCGCGGCAAAGGGCAGGTAGTCTCCGGCGAAGAGCCCGATGAGTCGGCACAGCGCGTCGATAGCGACCTCGACTCCGACGACCTTCTGGCCGTGAACGCGCTCGGCCAGCTCACCGATCACCCGAGGGTCAGCGCGCTCCGGCGCTTCATCCTCAGCTGTCATCTGTGCTATCTTTCCGCAGAGAGCGGTCGCCA
>JBBRJW010000846.1:0-1563 GCA_038218705.1 Chthonomonadales bacterium
ATACTCCACCGAACGAGCGGATGCACCAGCTTTTTTGCTTCGCCACGCACTTGTGCGTGCCAAACTTCGCCCTCCTCGGGGAACAACCGAGCCGCGGCGCAACGTCATCCCATAGTCACCGGTTCCCGGAAGCGATTACAGCTTGAGTACCCGGTGTCAAGGAGGTCTGCATGGCCAATCGAAAACAGATGCTCTTCTGGCTCGCAGCAGGTATTGGCGGGGCTATTGCGGGCCGCGCCGCGCTGCGGCGACGCCGCTTCTTTGCATTCGCCGGGCGAAACGTGCTGATTACAGGGGGCTCGCGCGGGCTCGGGCTCGAGATGGCGCGCATCCTCGCCGACGAAGGGGCAAACCTTGCCATCTGCGCGCGCGATATCGACGAGCTGAAGCGAGCCGAATCCGAACTCACCCAACGCGGTGCGCGGAACGTCTTCATCCTCCCCTGTGATGTCACAGACCAGGACGAGGTTGAGGCGGTTGTCCAATCGGTCGAAAGCCGATTCGGGTCGCTGGACGTGCTGATAAATAACGCGGGCATCATCGGGGTGGGCCCCATGGAGGAGATGACCCTCGACGACTACGAGCGGGCGATGCGTACGCACTACTGGGCCCCACTCTACGCCACCCTTGCGGCTCTGCCCGGAATGAGGGCACGGAGAAGCGGACGCATTGTCAACATCGCGTCAATCGGTGGCAAGGTCAGCGTCCCGCATCTGCTCCCATACAGCGGCAGCAAGTTCGCCCTGGTTGGCCTCTCTGAGGGGATGCGCGCCGAGCTCATCAAGGACAACATATACGTCACGACGGTCTGCCCAGGACTCATGCGAACGGGGAGCCATGTGAACGCGGAGTTCAAGGGTCAGCACGAAGCGGAATATTCCCTCTTCAGCATCGTCGGCTCGATGCCCCTGTCATCGATGAATGCCGGGCGAGCGGCTCGGCAGATTCTCAATGCCTGCCGCATGGGCGACCCGCAGGTGGTCCTCTCCGCGTCCGCAATCCTCGTGACGGCTTTCCATGCTCTGTTTCCGGGAGCAACTGCAGAGATCTTCGGTCTCGTGAATCGGCTTCTTCCGGGGCCTGGCGGCGTTGGATCGCGGAGTGTTCTGGGTCGCGACAGCCGCACAGCGATCTCGCCTTCCATCCTGACGCAACTCTCGGACACCGCGGCCAACCGCAACAACGAGTGGAATCCCGGCGGCAGCGGCACAGCAGGGTGAGACCCGGGTGAGGCCCTGCCGGCCGTACGCCTTCAGGGCCAGGATGCATTTCGATCCCGCTCACTTCCGGGAAACCGGCCGGATGCGCGCCCCGTACTGGAAGGGGAGGGCCCGGCCGTTTCCCACGGGGCCTACCCTATTATGCGGGCCAGTCGGCCCATCAGGAAGGCCGCCGCAGTTGCCTCTGCCATCTCCCCACCGTAGAATTGAAGCCTCCATTTCCCTGGGCGCGCTGATCTTTGTGCTCCTTCCGGCAGCGCTCCTCGTGGGCGTCGCTCGCCGAAGCACTGCCCCTCCCGGCGCAGCGCTGGTGAACGAGGCGACTGGCGCAGAGCTCGCCGCC
>JBBRJW010000847.1:0-1563 GCA_038218705.1 Chthonomonadales bacterium
ATTTGCACGAATCCCGGCAGGGTTTTTGGCCATCTGCGGCGAATGAGACGGCGAATTCCCGGGGTGACGGTCGTCCGCACGCAGGCGTATAGGTTAGCGTGCGCGGGACAGGGCACGGAGGTGGTGATGGGGCCGAGAGCGAGTGTACATCTTCCCGAGGCGCTGACTTCGGAGCAGAAGCAGGAGCTGCAGAGTTGGCTCGAGCTGAACTCTCGCGACCTGGCGCGCTTCCGCGACCATTGGGAGTTCTGGGTGAAGCCCGGCAGCTCCCTGGCCGAGGGAGTAGAGGTAGCGCGTACCTGCAGCCTCACGCTCTTTCTGGTGCCGTTCGGCGCAGACTGGCCGGGGCGTACCGAGAACACCTTTGTCGAGGTCGTGGAGAAGGAGATGACGGGCTACGCAGAGTGCCTCGGGTTCCTGCCTCAGCAGACGATCGGCCTCTGGGCCGCCTGCAAATCGAAAGAGGACCATCAGCTTTTGGGCCGGGTCGCGGCCGAGATGGCAGACCGATTTCATGGCCTGGTGGATATGGAGGGCTCGATCTGTCCGCCGATTGTTCATGATGATGAGAACGGCGAATTCGAGAACCTTCCTGGCAAGGTCTACGAAATGGATGGCAGCCACTCTGTGGATGTTACCTTCCTCCGCGCCTACCTGAAACATCCCCGGTTTCGCATGAACAAGTAGCCATCTGCCCCTGGCCAACGTTCCCGCTGTACCGCTCACGAATTTCATGTGTCACACGCTATCCGGGCAATCGTCTATTACCTCTGACGATCGGTCTCGCGAGCTTCGCCGGTCGCATGTAGTCTCTGCTCAGGCTTGCGGGGAGATAACCCATGACACGAATTGAAACCAGGCGACGCTCCTACTGGCTCACCGGCTTTCTGCCGCTGGCCCTTGCGCTCAGCACGGGGCAGCCCGCGCGGGCGCAGGACTCCGGCTATAAGGTGCAGGACAATCCATCTTCCGCTACCATAAATCCCAACGCTAACACCGGCTTCGCGCCGGCAGAAGCAACCGCCGGTCCGGTGCGCCTTGCGCGCTTCTCCTATGTCTCAGGGAACGTGACCTGGCGAGCCGACGACGCCGGCTCCTGGGAGACTGGCTCTCTCAACCAGCCGCTGCGGCAGTCTGCCCAGATCTGGGTGAGTGAGGGTGGCCGCGCAGAGATTCAGTTCGACGATGGCAGTATGCTCCGCCTCGGCTCCGGCGCGGTCGTAACGCTCCAGACGCTCTACAGCGACCAGGACGGCGAGTTCACCGAGCTGAAGCTCACCGGCGGACTTGCGTCGATGCGGATCAAGCAGGACCGCTCCGTCTTTCAGATCGACACACCGCTCTTCTCAGCGAAGGCACGAGGACCGGCTGCATTCCGCGTTGGCGTGAGCGACGGAGCCGAGCTTGCGGTGACACGGGGAGAGGCGAGCGCCGAAGGCCCAACAGGAAACCAGGATGTTCGCAAGGGCGAGTATCTGAGTCTCAATGACGCGAACGCAAGTTACCGCGTCCGCGCACTTCCACGGGCCGACTCATGGGAGCTCTGGAACGAACAGCGGGATC
>JBBRJW010000848.1:0-1562 GCA_038218705.1 Chthonomonadales bacterium
CCGGCAGCCCATGACTCGGCGATTCCGAGAGCCGCACGTTGCGAGGCACCACCACCTCGCTGACGCGCTCGCGAAAGTACTTCCGGACGTCCGCCACGACCTGCTGGGCCAGCCGTATACGGTTATCGTACATGGTGAGAATCACACGGGCAATTGCGAGATCGGGGTTGAGATGTCGCTTCACCAGGTCGATCGTCTTTAGAAGCTGGCTGATCCCTTCCAGCGCGTAGTACTCGGTCTGAATGGGAATGATAACCGCGTCAGCCGCCACCAGAGCATTGAGGGTCAGAAGTCCCAGTGACGGCGGGCCATCGATAAGGACTGCGTCGTAGGTTGCGCGCACCTGCGCCAGAGCGATCCGCAGCGCGCTCTCCCGCGAGACGCGCGGCATCAGCTCCAGATCCGCTCCCGCAAGGTCAATAGTAGCCGGGAGCAGCTTGAGTCCCATTATCTGCGTTGGAATAATCACTTCAGACGCCGGACGGCCCTCGATCAACACGTCGTAAACGGAGGTCTTCAGGAGCGATCGGTCTACGCCGAGGCCGCTCGTTGCGTTTCCCTGCGGATCCAGATCGATCAGGAGAACTTTCGACCCGCCGAGCGCCATGTATGCCGCGAGATTAACGGCAGTGGTGGTCTTGCCGACCCCGCCCTTTTGGTTTACAACCGCATATACCAGCCCCATTCTTCTCCCCCAACGGCCCGGCCGCCTCATTTGCGCGGCGCTCCAGCGGTCAATTACTTCTCAGTCGCCTTAGATCCTTCCACACGCACTCAGGTACACTGTACCCGAATCCCGCTCACGAAAACGCTCTGTGCTATTACACAACAGATAGACATTTGTATCCCTGTTGGTCTCTACCATGGAATTCACCGCGGATCAAATCAAAGCGATCAACACACGGGGCCGCAACCTCTGCGTTGCGGCTGGCGCTGGCTCCGGAAAAACGGGAGTCCTCGTGGAGCGATTTCTGCAGATCGTGATCGGCACACACGAAGGCACCCTCCCGCCAGCCGAGCAGGCCACGCCAAGCAGAATACTCGCCATCACCTTTACCGACAAGGCCACCCGCGAACTGAAGAGTCGAATTGTAGAGGCGCTCACACTGCGCGGATTGACAGAACAGCGGCGCGATCTCGAGTCGGCTTACGTGAGCACCATCCACAGCTTCTGCTCCCGGCTGCTAAAGGAGAATCCGTTTGAAGCCGGCGTCGATCCCGAGTTCTCGATCCTAGACGATCGGGACTCCGCCCAGATCTTCCGGCTTGCCTTCGATGCCACCATGGCGGCAGCCTATGAGAGCGGCGACAACGAGATCATGGAGCTTGCCGCAACCGCCCAGAAAGCGCGGCAGCACGGAGTCTCTCCTCTGGAGCCCCTCGCGCTCCTCTCCCAGATCATCAGAAAGATGATGGAAGAGCTCCGAGGCGCGGGCATCGCGTGCGAGGAGGCGAGAGAGCACCTCGCGACGGGGGCGCACACCGCCGATTGGCGCGCGAGTCAGCCGCTGGCCGGGCTGCTCAACGAGGCGATGGCCGAGCTAACGGCCGTTCGGGACGAG
>JBBRJW010000849.1:0-1561 GCA_038218705.1 Chthonomonadales bacterium
AGAGCGAGCCCATAGCCGTCTCCGGAGCGCTTCTCATCGACGCCAGCGGACCGAACGGATTTCTTCATCGCGTTCTCAACCTGCCGCAGGGCGAGCTGCCAGACTTCCCGAACACCCGCTCCCTCTTCACGCACTTTCGAAACGTTGCAAGCTGTGCGGACCTGCCCGGCTACCTGCCGGGTGGAACGCCCCCCTATCCGCCCGACGCCTCAGCGCTTCACCACATCTTCGAAGGTGGCTGGATGTGGGTTCTGCGCTTTGATAACGGTGTAACGAGCGCGGGAATTGCGGTTGAGCCGTGGCTGGCCGACGAGCTGAAGCTGGAAGAGGGCGCGCCTGCATGGGCGCGCTTCCTGGCCCGGTTCCCGGGCATCGCCGCCCAGTTTGGCGCTGCCGAGCCAATCCGGCCATTTGTCTACTCCCCCCGCCTTCCGTGGCGCGCGTCTGCTGCCGCGGGCGAGCGCTGGGCGCTGCTCCCCTCGGCAGCGGCATTTGTCGACCCGCTCTTTAGCAATGGCATGCCGCTCACGCTGCTCGGGATCGAGCGCCTTGGCCGGCTGCTGGAGCAGTATGGCGCGGCGATTCCCGCCGGTGCCCTCGCCTCGTACGGGCGAGTAACTCTGGACGAAGCGGACTTCGCAGCCCGATACCTGGCGGGCTGCTATGCAGCGTTCGGCCAGTTCGAGCGCTTCGTGGAGCACTCCATGTTCTATTTCGCCGCGTCCGGCTATGCCGAGATGGCCCGACGGCTCGACGTCTGCCCGCGTCCAGCACTCTACCTGGCCGCAGACCATCCGGCGTTTTCCGCCGGGATGCTGCAGGCAGCGAGTATGCTCCGCAGCAGCACTGTGCCCTCTCTCTCGGAGCTGCGGGATTTCGTCCGCAGAGAGATCGCCCCACTCAACGTGCTTGGGCTGGCAAATCCGGCTCGGGGCAACTGGTATCCAGTCGACTTCGAAGACACCCTATCGGCCGCGCCCCTTCTTGGCCGGACGCGCGAGGAGCTCGCGCCAGCGCTCGAGGCTATGCTCGCGGAATAGGCGTTCGCCGAACGCACAGCAGTTCGTATCGATAGCCATGCGATCGCCCTGTGCGATCCAGAATAGGGCTGAATAGCGTCTGTCGGCAGCCTGGCAGACAGATAGCCAGCCAGAGAAGAAACTCTAACTATGACCAATGTGATACTTGTGAGCCTCGATACCACGCGAGCCGACCGGCTCTCCTGTTACGGACACTTTCGCCGTACCAGTCCGCATCTGGATAGGGTGGCCGAAGAGGGCGTACTCTTTACCGACCATTTCAGCCCGCACATTCCTACCTTCCCCGGGCATACCACGATGATGACTGGAAAGGACCTCTACGCACACCAGATCACCAGCCAGTCTGGTACGCCGGAGCCGCCGCCGGGCGTGAGGATGCTGGCCGAGCTGCTCCACGAGCAGGGCTACTTCACGGGAGCGGCCGACAACCTGGGGCGATGGTTCTCGCGGGGGTTCGATCTCTATAAGACTTACGGGTGGGAGACTGGCCGGGCCGGGGAGTGGCGCAAAGGCGAGGCGGT
>JBBRJW010000850.1:0-1559 GCA_038218705.1 Chthonomonadales bacterium
GAGCCAAAGCAATCGGCGGCTCGCGCGCTGCCCTGTTTTGGAAAGCACCGCGCGAGCCACCGAATGTTACCGGCAACTCGCCAGATTCTGTCGGAACTCCGACCGGCTACCGGACGCGCTTCCGAAGTCGGGCATGGATCACATCATCCAGGATGATAGTCTGCTCTCGCCCCGGCCCTACAGAGAGAGTCGCTATGGGTACCCCGGCAAGCTCCTGGACTCGCTGCACATAGGCGCGAGCGTTGGCTGGCAGCTCGGCCAGGGACCTTGCGTCGGCGATCTCCTCGTCCCAGCCCGGGAGTGTCTCATAGACCGGGTGGCAATCGGTCCTGCAGACGAGATCGCACGGCAGGTCTTCGAGCCGCTCGCCGGCGTCCGTCATGTATGCAACGCAGACTTTGATCTCCTTCAGCCCGCTAAGCACATCGAGGTGGCCAAGCGCCAGGCAGCTCAGCCCATTCACCTGCACCGCGAAGCGCACGATCACCATGTCCAGCCAGCCGCAGCGCCGCGGGCGGCCAGTGGTTGTGCCGTATTCATGACCGCGCTCGCGGATATAGCTCCCGGTCTCGTTGAGAAGCTCTGTCGGGAAGACTCCGGATCCGACTCGCGTGGTATACGATTTGGCCACACCGATTACGCCGTCAATCTGAGTGGGGCCAACCCCTGTGCCGATGCAAGCGCCTCCAGCGATCGGATGCGAAGAGGTGACAAAGGGATAGGTGCCGAGATCGAGGTCCAGCAGGGTTCCCTGCGCACCTTCGAAGATGACTCCGCGGCCGCTCGCCGCCTGCCGGTGGATAAGAGCTGCCGTATCCGTCACAAAGGGCCGGAGGGCATCGGCGTACGCCGTGTATTCCTGAATCACCGCATCCGGATCGATTGGATCGACCCCGTATACTTTCGTGAGGATTCGGTTTTTGTCAGCGAGAACTGCGCGAACGCGGGTCGCAAAGCGGTCTGGATCGATTAGCTCGCCCATCCGCACGCCGATCCTGGCTGCCTTGTCCGCATAGGCCGGGCCGATGCCCCGGCCGGTTGTGCCGATCTTCCGTCCCCCCAGGTCGAGCTCCTGCAGCTCGTCGAGCCGACGGTGGTGCGGGAGTATGACGTGCGCCGAGGCGGAGATCTTCAGGTTCGTCACGGCGATGCCACGGTCGCGAAGTCCAGCGATCTCAGCAGCCAGCACGCCCGGGTCGATCACGACGCCATCTGATATCACGCAGAGAATGTCGGGGTTGAGGATGCCGGAAGGTATGAGGTGGAACTTGTATACTACGTTTCCGACGGTGACGGAGTGACCGGCATTGTTGCCGCCTCCGAACCGAACTACCATGGACGCCTCACTCGAGAGGTAGTCGACGATTTTGCCCTTGGCTTCGTCTCCCCACTGAGCGCCCACGACGACAATGTTGGCCATGATATCGCCCTCCGTGCAGCTGCAAGGCCCGTACGCGCAGCCGCGAACGAACCTCCCTTTTCCCTCTGCCAGGTAGTGTGAGAGGGGATTCGGAGGCGATCGGTGATCCCCAAAACAAAAACGGACAGCTTGGCTATCC
>JBBRJW010000851.1:0-1554 GCA_038218705.1 Chthonomonadales bacterium
CCTAAGTGGGTGCGCCAATGTACATCGACAGCAGCGAAAAAGGCGCACCGTCATCCTGCGGGAGCTGGCGACTGAAGGATCTACTCTGAGTTTGTACTCACTCCCAGTAGATCCTTCAGTCGCCAGCTCCCTCAGGATGACGGTGCGCCTTTAATGTACATTGGCGCTCCCACTTAGGGCCTGCGGCCCCGGAACGGCACGGCGTCCGTTCCCTACGTCGCCACACTCTCTCCGTTAGCTGCATAAGTGTCCCGACTTCACGGTTATCCCATTGTCTGGCTGAACGAGGCTCTCAGTATGAGACCTGCACCCAAAACTAATGACAGATGATACAATATAGCCATAGACGTACCGGCGACCCGCTGTCAGCGGTTCGCGTTGACCGCCCATGTGAGACGATGACTGTGAAGCACGCTGCCTTCCGGCTGCACCACCGGTGCCCCCGCTGCGCCGTCAACAACAGCCGGCCTTCGCGCCTGCGCTGGTGGGACGTGCCACTGCTGTGGACCTCCCTGCCGTCGCGTTGCCAGAACTGCGGGCACCGCTTCTACCGGTGGCGCCACCTGCCGTCGCGATGATCTCGTTAAGTGTCGTTGCACGGCACTCGCCTTGCACGCGCTCGATGCTGCATCCCGGAGTCTGGTGAATGGGCAGGAAGCCCTCGAGCAGGTCGCTATGGTGGCCCCAGACCTCATCATTCTGGACGTGGCGATGCCGGTCCTGGGTGGGCTGGAGACGCTGCGGACGCTGAAATCCGACCCGGCCACAGCGGACATACCGGTGGTGTTGCTGACCGCGCACGATGAGGATTCCGACATCGCCACTGGCTACCAGGCCAGGGCAGAGGTCTATTTACGGAAGCCGTTCGTGCCCGTTCAGTTGCTCGCGCTGTTGGAATTGCTGCCCGAGCGTCAGGCGGTGGTCTGACGCGGCAACGCGGTGCCGCCGCTACTCGTTGCCGATGCCCTTGAGCGCGATTTGATGCTGGGCGTCGATCAGCGTCCGCTCCTGGCGCGCCAGCTCCAAGTCGGCTTCGACCATCTCGCGCACTAACTCATCGAAGCTGGTCCGCGGCTGCCAGTTCAGCAGGGCACTGGTTTCGCGCGGGTCGCCCAACAGGTAATCGACCTCGGAGGACCGAAAAAAGCGCGGGTCCACTTCCACAAAGTCGCGATAATCCAGGTCGACCAGAGCGAAGGCGCGTGCGGCGAACTCCGTCACGGAATGCGCTTCGCCCGAGGCGATAACGTAGTCGCGCGGCGCGTCCTGTTGCAGGATCAGGTACATCGCCTCGACATAGTCGCGAGCATGGCCCCAATCACGCTTCGCATCCAGGTTGCCCAGATACAGCTTGTGCTGCAGGCCAACCTTGATGCGGCCGACGGCGCGGGTGATTTTGCGGGTGACAAAGGTCTCGCCCCGGCGGGGCGACTCGTGATTGAAAAGTAGCCCGTTGCAGGCATACATGCCGTAGGCCTCGCGATGGTTAACCGTCTGCCAGAAGCCATACATTTTGGCCACGGCGTATGGGCTGCGCGGATGAAACGGGGTGTC
>JBBRJW010000852.1:0-1548 GCA_038218705.1 Chthonomonadales bacterium
GAAGATGGCGATTGCGCTGAACAGCGCGCTCCCTCGGGACCTGACAATCAGGCGCGTGGAGGAGGTCGATCCGACCTTTAGCGCCCGCTTCTCGGCTTCAAGCCGGGTCTATGCGTATCTGGTCATGAACCGACGCATGCCATCCGCACTCTGGCGGCGGTATAGCGCTCACTGCGTTGAACCGCTCAGCGTAGAGCGAATGCAGGACGCGGCGAGCCGGCTCCTTGGGGAGCGCGACTTCGCTGCTTTTGCGAATGAGCTCGACCCTGCGCACGTGACGATGCGGGACGTGATCCGCTGCAGCGTGGGCCGAGCGCGAGACCTGGTGATCGTGCGTATCGAAGCGAGCTCGTTCCTCCGGGGAATGGTTCGCAACCTGGCAGGCACGCTGATCGAGGTGGGATCGGGCAAGCGCGAGCCCTCAGAGATGGCGTCGATACTCGAATCGTGCGACCGACGACAGGCAGGACCCACGGCGCCGCCGCAGGGCCTCTGCTTCCTGAAAGCAAAATACGGAGAGCGTAAAGACTACGCTCGTTCTTCACCCGTCGCGACCTCCCGCCGAGCGCGCGGCACGGAAACAACCGAGGAATCCTATGAAAACAACCGTCTCGGCTCGTCCTGAGGATATGGAGCAGCAGCGCGCCTGGTACATCATGGATGCTACCAACAAGCCGCTGGGCCGTCTTGCGGTGGATGCCGCGAGAATCCTTCGGGGCAAGCATAAGCCCATCTTTACCCCTCACGTGGATACGGGCGACCACGTCATCATCATCAATGCGGAGAAGGTAGCGCTCACCGGTGCAACTAAGCCAGGCGAGAACGTCTACCACCATACCGGCTGGCCGGGCGCGCTGAAATCCATCAAGCGTCAGGATGAGCTCGACAAGGATGCCGAAGAGGCCATTCGGCGAGTGGTTCGCGGCATGATCCCCCATAACAAGCTGGGCGACGCCGTGATCAAGAAGCTGAAGGTTTACCGAGGACCGGCTCATCCGCACGAGGCGCAGAAGCCCGTCATCTTCGAGGGCGGGGTTCAGAAAAGAGGAGATAAGTAAGCGTGGCAGACGGAAATCGCACTCGATATTACGGCACCGGCCATCGCAAGAACGCGACTGCCCGTGTCTGGCTGGCCCCGGGAACCGGAACGGTCACCATCAACAATCGGCCCGGCGATAAGTACCTCGGCCGCGCTGTCCTCTCCCGCATGGTTCAGTCGCCGTTCGACGTAACGGAGACCGGCGGGCGCTTCGACGTCGTGGTTCATGCCACGGGGGGCGGCCTCAGCGGCCAGGCCGGCGCAATCCGGCACGGCATCTCAAAGGCGCTTCTCGAGGTAGATCCCGAGCTTCGCCCGCGCCTGCGCCGTCTTGGCCTTCTCACCCGCGATCCGCGCGTGAAAGAGCGGAAGAAGTACGGCCGCAAGAAGGCGCGCCGCGGCTTCCAGTTCAGCAAGCGGTAGGCTGCACCCGGAGCGATCCACCTACCATGTGGCCGCTCGCAGGCTGATCCCGCAGCATCAATCTCACACTGCAGAGGCCCTGGCTC
>JBBRJW010000853.1:0-1545 GCA_038218705.1 Chthonomonadales bacterium
TGCGTAATGTAGCGCTGGAAAGGGGTCAGGAACGGTTCACCACGCTGCTGCATCATCTGAACGTAGAACTGCTCCGGGCGAGCTTTCATGCGATGAAGAAGATCGCGGCGCCAGGAGTGGATGGCGTGAGGTGGGAGCAGTATGAGGACGGGCTGGAGGGTCGGCTGGCCGATCTGAAAGACCGGATTCACCGGGGAGCGTATCGGGCGCGACCATCGCGGCGGATCTATATTCCGAAGGCCGACGGGCGCGAGCGTCCGATCGGCATCGCGGCGCTGGAGGACAAGATTGTTCAACAGGCCGTGGTGACCATCTTGAATCAAATCTACGAGGTGGACTTTCGGGGATTCAGCTACGGGTTCCGACCGGGGCGCAGCCCGCATCAGGCGCTCGACGCGCTGAGCGTGGGCATTCTGCGGAAGAGAGTGAACTGGATTCTGGACGCGGACATTCAAGGCTTCTTCGACCGGATGAGCCATGAATGGACGCAGCAGTTTGTCCAACACCGGGTCGCCGACAAGCGCATCCTGCGCCTGATCCAGAAATGGTTAAAGGCGGGGGTGAGCGAAGACGGCGAGTGGTCGGAAACAAAGCTAGGCACGCCGCAAGGGGCGGTGATCTCACCGCTGCTGGCGAACGTTTACCTGCACTATGTGTTCGACCTGTGGGTGGAAGCCTGGCGGCGGAAGGTAGCGCAAGGCGACGTAATCGTGGTGCGCTACGCCGACGACCTCGTGGTGGGTTTCGAGCACCAGGCCGAGGCCGAACGTTTTCTGAAGGAGTTCAGAGAGCGGCTGGCAAAGTTTGGTTTGGAACTGCATCCCGACAAGACGCGGCTGATCGAGTTTGGCAGGTTTGCCCGGAGCAACCGGCGCAAGCGGGGCGAGGGAGAACCGGAGAGTTTCGCGTTTCTGGGGTTCACGCACAGTTGCGGAACCAACAGTCGCGGGAACTTCACGGTCTGGCGGCGGACGGTGCGGAAGCGGCTGGAGGCGAAGCTGCAGCAAGTGAAGCAGACGCTTCGGACGCGGATGCATGAGCCGGTGCCGCGGATCGGGGAGTGGCTCGGACGCGTGCTCAGCGGGTTCTACCAGTACCACGCGGTGCCGGGCAACTGGGCGAGTCTGTACCGGATTCGCGAGCGCATCGGCAACTACTGGATGCACGCTCTGAAGCGGCGCAGCCAGAAGAACCGGCTGAGCGCGGAACGAATTACTCGATTGTGCCGCCGCTGGCTCCCGCGGCCCCGGCTGGTGCATCCCTATCCCGACGTGCGCTTTGACGCCAGTCATCCGAGGTAGGAGCCGTATGCGTTAGTAGCGCTCGTACGGATCTGTGCGGGGGGCGGTCAGCGATGGCCGTCCCTACCGCGACCCGTCACGGACCCCGTCTCCACGTTTTCGAACCATGATTACCGCTCCGCGCTAAACTTCCGGCTTAGGGGTTGACGGCGTGCTCGGCGGCAGGCCGGGCGGTTTGATGAGGTCCGCCGGAATCTCGCCAGTGAGCGAATGGAGGTAGGTGGCGATAGAGGCGATCTCTTCG
>JBBRJW010000854.1:0-1536 GCA_038218705.1 Chthonomonadales bacterium
TGTCGAGGAACTTAACGGTCCTCAGATTGAGATGTGCGACGAGCGCTGGCACAAAGAGGCGCAGAAACTCCACCAGAAATGTCTCGATGAGGTTCTTGAAGAGCGCATCGTGGTCCACCCTCTCTCTCGCTTTGCCTTCCACCGCAATCCTCCTCCCCTCGCCCCGCCCAGAGCAGTGAACGAACATAATGGGGAAATACGCGGATGGGAGCGCGGGTTCCTGCGTATTCTGACATCTTGGTTTCACGGAGATCTGAAGGGATCGGCATCTGACCGACGTCGGGCTCCGGCCGAGTGGCAGCGGGCATTGAAGCAGATGTCGATGTCAGGAGGAGATCGGAGCTCTGGCGCGGAACTTCCGAGGCAGCCACCTATCTGCCTCCAGGAAGAGTGCACGACCCGATGATAACCCTGCCGCAGATTATCGCCTGCCTCGCTTTCGCCGCTCGCCTGGCCGCGCCTCCCCATGAAGGCGCAGCCGAGCGCGTCACTGTCACAGCCCAGGCCCGCGCGGCCCAGACCTTTCTTGGCTTCGGCGTTTCGCTTGGAAACTGGGGAGGCGAATACCAGAAGTTAACGCACGCCGAGCAGATCCAACTCTCCTCCTCCCTGTGGCGGGATCTAAAGTTTCGCCACCTCAGGCTCTGGTTCAATATGGACCAGTATGCGCCCGCGCAAGAGAAGCGAGACCTGAGCGAATTCAACCGCTGCTATGTGGCGAGCGGCATTATCCGGGATGCGCGCGCGCTGGGAGTAACCAACCTGCTGCTCGCCCCAGACGGCGTGCCGGTCTCGATGAAGGAGAAGAGCGCGACGGAGGGCGGCAGCCAGGGCTGGCGCCTGAAGGCTGGAAGTGAAGCCGACTACGGCAAGCTGCTCGCCGAGGCCATATCGCAGATGGACCGCCAGCTCCACGTTCGTATCGACGTGACAGGCTTCCAGAACGAGCCCAATGATAACGAGCGCTTCCTTCCCGCGCAGATTCCGCTGGTGGTGCGAGCGCTGCGGGAAGCGCTCGACGCCCGCGGACTGAAACACGTGGGTATCATCGCCACGGAGAACGCCAACGTCGACGCCTCCTTCTTCGCTCAGCTCGATGCGCTGAAGGCCGACCCGGTCGCATGGGCCGACCTGCTCGGCATCGCTTCCCACTCGTACGGTATGGCTGCCAATGCCGAGGCCGCGCGCCGCCGCGACGGTAAGGAGTACTGGATGACCGAGGCGAGCGATAACGGCGCGGAGGAGCCCGGCGATCTGCTCCGGGCGGCATCGCTCGCTTCACGCGTGCTGAACGATCTGAACCATGGCGTCACGCACTGGATCCACTTTATCGGCTTCGAAGTTCCCGACCCGCACGACAACGCGACCCGCATTCTCAAATACACTGTGGGACCGCTGCAGGTGACCCGTTTCCAGAAGTACTACAGCTACGAACAGCTCTCGCGCGCGTTTGATGTGGGCGCAGTGGCGCATCCCATGACCAGCGACGTCGAAGGCGACATGGGCTGGACATATGGAAAGAAGCCCCGAATCACC
>JBBRJW010000855.1:0-1525 GCA_038218705.1 Chthonomonadales bacterium
GCAATTTCTGCGCCGCAGCTGGTGCACTCAACCCGGCGGTAACCGGGCGGCCGGACCACTTACCAGGTGGGGCCGGCTCGCCTATATCGGGGAGCCGGCCCCTCCGCTTGTTTGGCCTAGCGCAGCTTGAATTTCAGTGAGGTCGCCTCCGACTTCTCGTCACCGATGTTTGATTCTGCGATGATGGTGTACTGAGCTCCCGAGCTGAAGAGCCCGCCAAGCTCAATCGGCTCGGTCTGCCAGCGCCCATTTCGATCGGCCGTGACCACGGTATCTGCCGCAGTCCCCTGAATTGGAATCGCTCCGAATGCACGGCTGGTGTAGTTCAATCGGACATGAACCTGACTGTTCGGAGTAGCCTTGCCCTTCACGGCGAGCGGACTGGTGATCGGGCCCTGGCTCGCGGGTTCCGTGATTACCGGCGCCATCGGCTTGCCGGTTACAACGGAGACTGGCGCTGCAGCTTGATAGACAAACCGCTGCCCATCGCGCCCCACAAGATGCACGGACACAGGGGCTTGCGAGATATCGTCTCCCTTGCGGATAGTATAGTTCGCGATGTACTTGCCGGCCGCTTGCTCCGCCATAGGCACATTGCGGATCGCGCCCACGGAGAACGACGCTTTGCTGCCTGGCTGGCCATCCATCTCTACGTGTAGCGTGTCTCCAGGCTCAAGAGTCTTGGCTGCATTGGTTCGAACCGCGCCGATGCCAGTATCGGCGATGGTGCGGCCCGGGCCGGCGGCAGACTGGACGAACTTCCAGTCCTTCTCCACCCGGTTTCCGGCACGATCCTCTGCCTCGATCTTCACCGTGGTCTCGCCTGCGGGCAGAGCGCCTGCAGGGGTATACGAGACGAATTGTCGGCTAACAACGGCGTCCGGGGTGACGTCCTGGCCGTTTACCGATACATGGACCGAATCCGTGCGGACGCCGCTGCCCCCGGCATCGTCAAAGACCGCGTAGATGTGCGGCCGCGGAGCCGCGCTCTTCGTATCCGCTTCTGGCGCGACATCCTTGATGAGCGGAGCCGCATTGTCGATCGAGACCGTCTGCTCGGCCTGCATTGGGGCAGCGCGCCGGCCGTCGAGGAGCAGCGAGCCTACTACTGCGATATCCTTCGCCTGAATCGAATGACCACGCGGAACAACCCAGCTGGCCGTATAGACGCCGGGCTTCGCCTCGTCCAGCGGTATGGTGACACCCGAGATGTGAATGGCCGCCTGGCCACCCGGCGTGCCCTGCAGTTCCAGCTCAACGTCGCTTCCCGGATGCAGCCAACCGCCATTGCCATCGTTCCTCACTACGACGTGCTCGACTTTTGGTCCCTGACCTGTTGGCGCCGGATGAGTAGGGGGAAGGCCGTCTCCGGTGGAAGGGTGCGCCGGAGTGGAGCCGCCCGATCGTGTCGCGATCACTACCGTCCGGTTCGGTGCATCCCACGTAACGTCGCTGCCGAGAGCCTCGCCCAGGAAGCGGAGCGGAACCATCGTGTGGCCGCTGACCGTCTGCGCTGGAGCATCGA
>JBBRJW010000856.1:0-1517 GCA_038218705.1 Chthonomonadales bacterium
CCCGCACGATGGCATCCACGATGTGAAGGTCCACATACGCGGCCGCTATGACCGCCTGGGCGATCTGGTCCCGCGCCACTTTCCGACAGTGCTCGCGGGCGAGAACCAGCCACCGATCACCGATGGGAGCGGGCGAAAGCAGCTCGCAGACTGGATCGCGTCGCCTTCAAATCCGCTCACTGCGCGCGTGATTGTGAACCGGGTCTGGCAGCATCATTTCGGACAGGGCATCGTACGTACGCCGAGTAACTTCGGGTTCCTGGGCGAGCGGCCCACGAATCCGATGCTGCTCGACTGGCTCGCGGCCGCATTTTCGGCCCCCGTCGGCAGCTCGCCCGAAGCGTGCGGATGGTCGCTGAAGCGACTCCATCGGCTGATCATGTTGAGCGACGCGTACATCCGCTCGAGTGATGGCGGCCCAAAACTGGAGCGGGCCGACCCCGATAACCGGCTGGTTGGCCGGCAGAACCAGCGCCGACTCGAGTCGGAGATTCTGCGCGACAATCTGCTCGCCGTCGCGGGCCGGCTGGCCCCGGCTCTCGGCGGGCCCTCAACGCGGGACTTCGCGAGCGGCCGCCGCGGCCTCTATGTCATGACGATCCGTTCGGATCGATCCGGTTACGGGCCGCTCTTCGACGTGGCCGATCCGACCGCCAGCGTAGATCGTCGAACGGTTTCCAACGTCGCCGCGCAGGCGCTCTTCCTGCTGAACAACAGCTTTGTTACCCAGCAGGCGACCGCCCTGGCAGATCGGCTGCTCCGCGAAGCCCCGGCAAGCGACGCTGCGCGCATCTCGCGCGCGTATGCGCTCCTCTACGGCCGCCCGCCGAGCGCCGAAGAGGCCGCCATCGGGCTCGCGTTCCTCGGCCGCGCTGGAGGCGCCCGGCTTGCGGTGGCCGGCGGCCAGGCGGCGGGCGCAGGGGCGATGGCCTGGCGCGAGTACGCGCTGGTGCTGCTATGCGCAAATGAGTTCCTGTACATTGACTGAGCATCTCCGGGAGTCAGTCACCCTCTGGCGGGCGCAGGTCGGCGAGGGCGAGGCGGAAGAGGGAGCGTGTTATGAGGCAGGATGATCGCAGGCACATGGTGCCGATCGGGCCGCAGAGCCGGCGCGAAATGCTCCGGGATTTCGCCAGCGGCTTCGGAATGCTTGGCCTGGCCGGGCTTATGGAGCAGGGCATGGCCCCCGGCGCATGGGCAGGCGCGCGCACCCCTGCGGGAGCCGGCGCGGCGATCAGTCCGCTCGCGTCGCGCCCGCCCATGCATGCGGCAAGGGCAAAGCGCGTCATCTTCCTCTTCATGTCGGGCGGGCCATCGCACGTCGACACCTTCGACCCGAAGCCGCGCCTCACCGCGGATACCGGGAAACCGCTCCCCTTTACCAAGCAGAGCCTGGAGCGCACCAAGACCGGCGCGCTCCTCGGATCGCCCTTCCAGTTCGCCCGGCATGGTCAGTCCGGCATCGAGGTGAGCGAGCTCTTTCCACACGTCGGCGAGTGCGTCGACGACCTCTGCAT
>JBBRJW010000857.1:0-1510 GCA_038218705.1 Chthonomonadales bacterium
GAGACCAAAGATTCGCTCCACCACCATTGTCGCAGTGAAGCGCGAGGGGCAGGTCGCCCTCGCCGGCGACGGACAGGTCACGCTTGAGCATACGGTCCTCAAGCATGGGGCACGGAAAGTTCGCCGCCTCTATCAGAACCGCGTGCTCGCGGGCTTCGCCGGCTCCGTGGCCGACGCGCAGGCACTCGCCGATAAGTTCGAGAGTAAGCTTGAGAGCTCGAGCGGCAACCTGACGCGGGCCGCCATTGAGTTCGCCCGCGAGTGGCGTACCGACCGCATTCTGCGCCGGCTCGAGGCGATGATGATCGTTACCGACGGCGATCGGATCTACATACTCTCCGGCGATGGCAATGTTGTGGAGCCCGACGACGGCGTCGCGGCCATCGGCTCAGGGGGCTCCTTCGCCGCTTCTGCTGCCAAAGCTCTCCTGAGGAATACCGAGCTCGACGCGAAGCAGATTGTCGAGGAGGCCATGCGAATCGCCGCTGAGATCTGCATCTACACCAACGATCGCGTTACCGTCGACGTGCTGCCCTGATGACAGCCGCTCCGGAAGAGGCGGACGGAGGGGCTCGGCTCGCCCGGCTGATAGCGGGTCTCAGCGATGCCACGATCTCCGTGCGCTGGAACGTCTGCCGGGAGATGGCGAAGCAGGGCGCATCCGCCTCCGAAGCCCTGCCCGCGCTGAAGGCGCTGGCCGACTCTCTCGACCCGACCAGCGCGGTCTGGGCGCGCTACGCGATTGCCCGGATCGAGAATTCCCCTGAAACGCATCTCCCCTACCTGATCGCAGCACTTTACGACCGCAGGGTTTTCCCTGGCATGGCGGCCACCGCGCTTGCCGGGCTCGGTTCAGCCGCTGCACCGGCCCTTCCCGACCTCCAGGATCGACTCGCGGGCGGACGACCGGACGACCGCTGGGCGGCCGCCTGGGCTCTCGGAAGTCTGGGACCATATGCCGGCTCGGCGGCCGGCGATCTCGCATCCGCACTCTCCGACCCCGATGAGAAGCTTCGCTGGTACGCCGCCTGGGCGCTCTCGGAGCTTGGCGAAGCCGCGCGTCCCGCGGCCGAAGCGCTCGTCCTGGCCCTGGACGATATTGACGACGACGTGCGCGGATACGCCGCGCTTGCCCTCGGGGCGATCGGACCGCCCGCCCCAACTTCCGCCCTCCAGAAGCTCAAGCAGCTTGCCGACGACGAGAACCCAAAGCTCAGTCAGGCCGCCGAAACCGCCATCTCCCTTCTGAGCCCCAGCTGAATTCTCCGCACCGAAGTAGCAACCTCCGAGTACGAGCGCATCTGCTTCCGGGAACATGCGGAGGACGAATGCGTCTATTCTGCGGACCTGCCCGGTAGAGCGCCTCCATAGCGCCTCTCGTCATGCACTTCCCAGGGGTCCAGAGGCTATCATGTCCAGGAATAACGAAGCGACCGGCGCCATTAACCGTGAACGAACCCGGCGCGAATTCAAGGGCGCCATTCGCGAGATACAGCATGCCTCACGCCCG
>JBBRJW010000858.1:0-1502 GCA_038218705.1 Chthonomonadales bacterium
CGGCTTCTCTGGACCGATGGCTCATCCCCGCTCGGGCCATTCCCCGATTCGCTCGCGGACCCGGAAGCGCTCACAGCGCCGGACCTGCCAGACACGGGCTTTGTCGCAGCCGTGCGCGGCGAGCAGCCCAACCTCTCGCCGCCCGCGAGCGTCCGCCCCGTTCTCAATTTCACGCTCGCCGCACTCGAATCGGCGGACGAGCTTCGCCGATGAGTGAGTCTGCAGCGCCTGCCAAGTAGAAGGCGCAGCGCAAAGGAGAATTTCACATGTCAAAGAAAGCACTGTTTGTTGGCGGCTGCCCCGCCCCCTGGCATCGCTTTGAGCCGGCCGCCCCGGCCATTACAACGGCCCTCGAGGAGATCGGCCTCGAGGTCACCGCGACCGGAATCTACCATCCGGATGGTGGCGACGCGTTCGAAGGCGACTACTCGGCGCTTACGCGCGAGTCACTGGGGAACTACAACGTGCTCGTGCTCTACACAACCGGCCGAGACCGCTTCGGGGCGGATGTCAGCGCAATCGTGGATTTTGCAGCGCAGGGCAAAGCCGTCGTTGGCATCCACAACGCCACCGATTCCTTCACCGATGACCCCGCCTATGTGGAGCTGATGGGCGCGCGATTCCGTCACCATCCCGAGCAGCTCGATGTCGCGGTCGAGATCGTGGATGCCGCGCACCCGATCATGCAGGGAGTCGTGCCTTTCACCGTACACGACGAGCTCTACATGTTCGCCGACTACCAGCCCGCCGGCCTCCATCTATTGGCTCAGACCCGCTCCGCCGACGATAACGGGCCCATCCCGATCGCATGGACCCGCGAGCCCGGCGCCGGTCGCGTCTTCTACATCTCCCTCGGCCACAATCCCGAAGTGCTTCAGGACAGCAACTGGCGTCACTTCTTCCAGAACGGCGTGCGCTGGGCGCTCCGGGACCTGGGATAGCCAGGGGCGGGCATTCATTTCCGCCTGCAGGATGCCGGATTTCGATCAGGCCTGCGCGATCCCCATCGCGCAGGCCTGACCGCTTCTATTCGGTTGCTTCTCCTGACCCCTCGACTTTGCGAAACGGCGGGAGCAGAACGCTCGTAGTGCCCCTGTTGGTCCGGGTTTCAAGTCGGGGCGCAGGGAGGCGTTGGAGGAGCACACATGAAAGATGGAGCAATTCGCAAATACAGTCTCTTCGGAGTGGCGCTGGTCTTTCTAGCGCTCCTGATCCTTCCAGCTACTCGCTGGATCGCGGGATTCCAGCTTCGCTCAGCGCTTATGATCGGGCCGGGGGACGACGCCGCCATGCGGCGGGCTGAACACCTCGTCGCCTCGCAGCATCCGCGCGACCTTCAGTTCCAGCTCGCCGACGCCATGCGCGCGCCTAAGAACGGGTCACAGGCTGGCTCAGTACCGGCGCTCCTCTCCCTGCAGCAGAGGTTTCCAGACAGCCCCGTGCTCGCGGCGACTATCATCCGGTTTAGCATGCTCGGAAGGGTACTGAGTCGCCCGGATGCA
>JBBRJW010000859.1:0-1500 GCA_038218705.1 Chthonomonadales bacterium
ATCAAGCACGGTTATATCTCTTATGCCACACATAAGTATTGCTTGTATCTCAACGCGTCACGTTGTTAGTGACTTCCTCGCCCTTGCGGTGATCGCGGAGACCATCGGGTGGCCCGCGCGGGTCGATCGCTCGCAGACTGCAAGAGGTGCATTGACCCGCGGCTTCTCTGCGGGTGGCGAGCTCACCGTTCCGTCAACTGGCGCACCACCTCGATTTCAGCGACCGGGCTCGTATCCGTGTGGAGGCCGCTCCAGCATGCGTCGCTCCGCGTCTTCCCAGGACTGGGTTGCGTGAAGTGGCGGAACGTTTGCTAGTCCACTCCTCGTATCGGGTGACACCGCATCGCGGGTCACGGCGACATCGATTACCGCGGGCAAGTTGGCAAGGCCCCGCTCGAGTGCGGCCGCTAGGTCCACCGCCCGCTCCACCCGCTCCCCGTAGGCCCCCAACGACCTGGCGAGGAGATCGTAGCGGCACGGCGATAGCTCAGTCCCGAGTTCCTGGTCAGGGTACCTCCTCAGTTGGTCCTGGCGTTCGATGTTCCAGGCGTCGTTGTTCGCGACCACGAAGAGCGCACGAGCGCTTGTGCGTACGGCGGTTTCGACTTCCATCGCGCCAAATCCGAACGCCCCGTCGCCGATCAGAGCAATGGTCCTGCGAGAAGGGAACGCCAGAGCTGAAGCCACGGCGTACGGTAACCCTGACCCCAGACATCCAAATGGCCCCAGGTCGAGATAGGTCCACGCCCGAAGGCCGAGACGAGCGAACGACAGGATGTCTCCGCCGTCCACGATGCAGATCGTTTCTCTGTCAATGAGGCGGTTGATGGCGTCGATGAGCGTCAGCGGATGCATCCGCCCGTCCGCGCCCAGCGGTCGTGTGGTCAGGCTCGGCGTCCTGCCGCGAGCCTTCTCGACGTTCGCAGCTATGAGCTCGTCCTTCCATGCAGTATCGGCCGCCGCCGGTCTGGCGCCGGAATTCGCGAGAGCCTCCAGGGCGGCGTCCACATCGGCGCAGACTACGACGTCGCCACACCGATTCTCAGACAGCTCCTCCGCACTGCGACCGATTCGAATGAAGCGCGCGGATTCGGAGAAGACTGCCCCCGAGCCGTACGCGAGCTCGAAATCCAGGCGCCTGCCAAGGGTAATAACCAAGTCCGCTTCGGCCATCGCGCGGGCCCGCAGCGCGGGTACTGCGTGAGGGTTGTCCGGAGGGACCACACCGCGGCTCTCTCTGGTGTCCAAATACAAACACCCGGAGGCCTGCAGGAATCTCTCTAACACGGCTCCAGCCCCCCGCGCTCCCCGTCCGCCGATCGCGAGCGGCCGCCGGCTACTGCGAAGAAGTTGTGCGGCAAGCACGATGCTATCATCGTGAGGCAAGCGCGCAGGGCGTACAACAGGCATGAACCAATGCTGGTCCAGATACCAGTCATTCATCTCCTGCTCGAGGAGGTTTGGCGCGAAATCGACGTACCCGGGTCCTGGTGGTCCGTC